>LJCR01001331.1 GCA_001399705.1 Kouleothrix aurantiaca | reverse complement strand
GTCCTGCAGCACCACGCCCATCTGCGCGCGCAGGCTGGCGCGCGTCACCTCGCGAATGTCGGTGCCGTCGATCCGCACCGCGCCGCCGTCCACATCGTAGAAGCGGCCAAGCATGTTCACCAGCGTGGTCTTGCCCGCGCCGGTCGGCCCGACGATGGCGATAGTTTCGCCCGGCTCGGCCACCAGCGAAACGTCATCGAGCGTGAGCGCTTGGGTCGCCGCCTCGCCGCCCGGCCGCGCGCCATAGCTGAACGACACATGGTCGAACACGACCTGGCCAGCGATCGGCGGCATGGCGCGCGCACCCGGGGCGTCGGTCAGGTCGGCCGGCGTGTCGAGCAGGTCGAAGATGCGCTCGGCGGCGGCCAGCGAAGCCTGCACCGTCGTCGCAAAGGTCGCAATCGTCTGGATCGGGCGGAAGAACTGCTGCACATAGGTCAGAAACGCGATCACAACGCCGACGCTGATCGAGCCGCCCAGCGCCAGGTAGCCGCCATAGCCGGCCACAATTGCCGTCGCCACCGCCGAGAGCACGTCGATCGTGGGCGTGAACGCAGATGTGATCGCGGTGGCGCTGACGTTTGCGTCGCGGTTGGCGGCATTGCGCTGCGCAAAGCGCTGCTGGTTCACGCCGGTGCGGTTGAAGGCTTGGGCGATCTTCACGCCGGCGATCTCTTCCTGAATTTCTGACGAAACATCGCCCAGCGACTCGCGGGTGCGGCGGAAGGCCCGCCGCGACAGGCGCGCAAACAGGCGCGTCGCCAGCAGCATGGCCGGGATGACAATGAAGCTCGCCAGCGCCAGCTGCCAGTTCAGCGCAAGCATGGCGATCAGGATGCCGGCCAGGCCAAAGATGCTGCCGAGGATCTGCACCAGGCCCTGGCTAAACAGCTGGTTCAGCACGTCGGTGTCGTTCACCAGGCGCGACATCAGATCGCCGGCTGGCTGGCGGTCGAAAAAGCGCAGCGACAGGCGCTGCACCGTGCTGAAAATTTCGGTGCGCATCTGCGCAAGCGTGCGCTGGCCGATCGAGCCGATTGCGATGAACTGCGCGCGCGAGGCGACTGCGCCGGCGACATAGACCACCAGCAGCATCAGCATCGTGCGGTCGAGCGCCGGGCCATCGCCCGCGCCAATCGCGCCGTCGATCGCGCGGCCAATCAGGTAGGGGCCGAGCGCCTGGGTCGCGGCGCTGACGAGCACCAGCCCAAGCACGAATACGAGCTCTTTCGCGAACGGCCGCAGGTACACCAGCAGGCGGCGCAGCACCACGCCGCGCAGGCTTGGGTCCACGTCCTGGAGGGCGTCGGCCAGCCACGCGAGCAGCTCGCCCGCGCCATCCATGTACGGCGCAATCACCGCCCAGTCGGCGTAGCGGTCGACCGTCAGGCCCGGCAGGGCGTCGCCTTCGCCAAACAGCCAGCGGTAGGCGGTGCAGCCAGCTTCGCGCAATGGCGCGCGCAGGTCCCAGGCATCCTGCACGCGCTCGCGCACCCAGCGGGCGTCGGGCTGGCGCTGCGTGCTGAAAATGCGAATCGCAATCGGGCGCTCGGCGTCCCACAGGCCATAGCCCGACCAGCCGCCGCAGCGCACGCGCACCCAGCTGCCCGAAGGCAGGCGCAACTGCGGTGGCACATGGGTGCGGTACACCCACGGGTGCCCCTGCGCGAGGCGCTCTTTGAGCTGGGCGGGCAGCAATACTTCTGGCAACTTGGGCATAGGTGTTCTGTTTTCGGGCGCGCATTGGTGTTTGCAACGGGCTATAAAGCCATTGTAGCGCACACTTGCTCGGGAATCAAGCCCTTACTTTCCGGGCGCCTGTCGTTTCACTGCAATAATATCATTCCAGGGCACGCTCGGGCGCGTCAGCTTGCGCCTGGCAAGATATGCGTTGGCGTTGCGGCGGCAGCTCAGGAA
>LJCR01001330.1 GCA_001399705.1 Kouleothrix aurantiaca | reverse complement strand
CCCCGAGACGGTGCGCACCGCCGCATTTATGGGCGAGCGCGCCGAGGAATGGCTGCGCGCGGCTGGCGCAACGCGTACCTGGGGCAAGCAACCGCGCCAGCAGCTCAGCGCCGGGCAGCACCAGGCTGGCACCTGCCGCATGGGCGACGACCCGCACAGCTCGGTGACCGACCGCTGGGGGCGCGTGCACGGCCACGACAACCTGTATGTCGCGGATGGCTCGCTGCATGTCACGAACGGCGGCTTCAACCCGGTGCTGACGATCCTGGCGCTGGCGTTTCGCAATGCCGAGCACCTTGCGCAGGCATAGCACTCTGTATTGCCGCTGTGAATGTTCGGCTGGAAACATTTCTTTTCTTGCTGATTTTTGTATCTAGCGAAAAAATCAGCAAGAAAAGAAACAACCTGCATTGCTGAAATAGTGTCTGTGTATAAGAAATTTCCAGGGGCAAACAGATCAGAGCAATTTTAAGAAATTATTGTGTTGTCCATTGCCCCTTGCTATTAGTAGGAAAGCATGGTATAGTATGAGCCGTCTTAAAAAGTTTGGTTACCTCGAAATGCCTCAGATCCCTCTCCTGTAACCCAGGCGCGAGTTCTTTTGCTCATCGTTCCCAAGCTCAAGGACAACGGATATCTATCTTTCTTAAAGGAGTATGCGAACGATGAGTTACGCAGACAAAACGATGACGTGCCGGGACTGTGGAATGGACTTCGTGTTTACCAGTGGTGAGCAGGAGTTCTACGCACAGAAGGGTTTCACCAACGAGCCGACGCGCTGCCCGTCGTGCCGCCAGGCCCGCAAGGCCAACGGCGGCGGCCGCAGCGGTGGCCGCGATAGCTACAGCAGCGGTGGCTACGACGATCGCGACAGCTACAGCAGTGGCGGCCGCGGTGGCTACAGCAGCGGCCCGCGCGAGATGCACACCACCACATGTGCATCGTGCGGCAAAGAGGCGCAGGTACCATTCGTGCCGCGCGGCGACAAGCCGGTGTACTGCTCGGATTGCTTCCAGCAGCAGCGCCAGTCGTCGGGCCGCTCCAGCAACCGCTGGTAAGCCTTCGGCGAAACGAACCCCAGCGGCCTACTCATCACGAGTAGGCCGCTTTTTTATTTGAAGCAGAGGGGCGTATACGCGCATGGCCCTTACTGCCACGATCTATCTCTTTACCATTGAGCTGGCGGATGTCGACCGGGGCTGCTACGAGACACTTGAGCTGCGCGTCGCCCAGCAGCCCTCCGAAACGCTTGAATACATGATGTCGCGGGTGCTGGCCTACTGCCTGGAATATACCGAAGGCATTGCGTTCACCCAGGGCGTGGCCGCTGGTGACGAACCCGCGATCTGGGTGCACGATCTGACCGGGCGCATCGTCGCCTGGATCGACGTTGGGATGCCCGACGCCGAGCGGCTTCACCGCGCCAGCAAGCAGGCCGGCCGCGTGGCGGTTTACACCCACCGCAACCCAGAAATGCTCAAGCAGCAGCTCGCCGGGAAGCGCATTCATCGCGCCGAAGACATCCCGATCTATGCGTTCGAGTACGCATTTATGGCAGCGCTGGTTGCGGCCGTCGAGCGGCGCATGCGCCTGGCGCTGTCGGTCACCGAGCGCCAGCTCTACATTGATATTGCTGGCACCAGCATCACCGGGACGCTGGCCGAGCACCGAATCGGCTAGCTCAGGGTACCGTTATTGTGAACGTCAGCTCCTGCGTGCTGATTTGCCCGCGCGTGCTGGTGAAGGTTGCTACCAGCCGGTAGGTCCCGCCATTTTCGAGCGGCGTGCCATTGGGCCACTGGTTGTTGTGCTCGGAAAAAACCCAGTGGTTGCAATCCTGCCCGTTGTCGCCACCGCCAAACGCGCAGAACAGCGAGTTGCGCTCAGTTTGCGTGTGCACCAGGTCGCCGTTCGGCC
>LJCR01000133.1 GCA_001399705.1 Kouleothrix aurantiaca | reverse complement strand
CCCTCGTGCTCACCACCGGCCTGCGCTCCCTGCAGCTCAAGCGCGACGCGCGCAGCGGCCAGATGCTGCTGGTCGTCTCTGCCGCCGATGCGCGGCGCGTGCCCGCCGACTGGAACCGCATTGGCAAGGGGCGCGAGCAATACAGCACCGAACGATTGCGCGAGCTTTCCGACGAACTGCTCGACGCCGAAGCCACCCGCGCCGATGCCGAGCGGCTGGCGTGGCAGCGCCTGTGGGAACATGTCGCCGCCGCCGGCCCATGCCTCGGCCAGCTCGCCCGCGACCTTGCGCAGATTGACGTGCTGACAACGCTGGCGCATGTTGCCGTTCGCGAGGAATGGGTGCGCCCAACGATTGTGGACGAGCGCGTGCTCGAAATCGAAAACGGCCGGCACCCGGTGGTCTGCCGCGCCGTCGAAGGCTACATCCCAGCCACGGTGCAGCTCGACAAGGCCACGCGCCTGCTGGTGCTCACTGGCCCAAACATGTCGGGGAAATCAACCCTCATGCGCATGGTCGCGCTGTGCGTGGTGCTGGCGCAGATGGGCTCGTTTGTGCCGGCCAGCGCCATGCGTTTCGGCCTGTGCGACCGCATTTTCACGCGTATTGGCGCCGCCGACGATATTGCCAGCGGGCGCAGCACCTTTATGGTGGAAATGAGCGAAGTGGCGACGATTGTGCACCAGGCCACCGCCGACAGTCTGGTGGTGCTGGACGAAGTTGGGCGCGGGACGGCGACCTTCGACGGCATGGCGCTGGCCGAGGCGATAGTCGATCATCTGCACACGGCGACGCAATGTCGCGGCGTGTTTGCCACGCACTACCACCAGCTCGTCAGCATGATCGAGCACCTGCCAGCGATTGCGCGCTTCCGCATGGGTGTGCGCCGCGACGGCGACCGGCTGATCTTTCTCCACGCGCTGGAGCCGGGCGTAGCTGAAGGCTCATTCGGCATTGCAGTGGCGCGCATGGCTGGCCTGCCCGCGCCGATCCTGGCCCGCGCACAGGCGCGGCTGGCCGAGCTGGAAGGCCAAATGGCGTAGAAACATGCGGCTGCGCAATACTGCCGACCTCTTTCAACATCGCACACAGCTACGCAATGGCCTGTAACGCCGCGTTGATTGCGGCCAGATCGAACACCTCGGGGTCAAACTCATCGCCAGCCCACTCACGAAGCTCGGCGTGCTGGGGATGCGCGGGATCGCTGATCGCTTCCAGAAACGCCTCGTAGCCCCAGATACCGCCAACATCCTCGGGTGGGCAGGCGCGTCTGCCAGCCGTGCAGCGCGGATACACGACACCCGGCTTAGGAGCCAGCACTTTCTCCAGTAGAATAGTATGATCCCAGCTATCGCCAAAATCGTACTCGTAGCTCAGCTTCTGCTTCGGCTCACTAATCAGCTGGTTGAGCTTGAAACGCCGCTCGTCGCGCACCTCATGGAAGTAATCAGGATCGGGTACGCCGTAGGAAACCTGCCCAAGCTCGAACTGATGCAGGTGATAATCGTACCAACCCATGATCGCCTGAACGATCTGATGAAGCTGCGCGAGGGTTGTGGTATCTGCCACCTCGATACGGCGCCAGATTGGCGGCTTGCTATCCCTCAGGCTGATCTTCAGCTGGTAAATATGGTTGGGTGCGGCTGCTCGACGTGGCATCGCAATCCTCCTTCAATGCGAGTACAATAGGCAGCAATCCTGATGACGGCACGGATCGTACCACAAAATGTTGCGGAGACACCATGAGCGAATATCAGTACTACGAGTTTCTGGCGATCGACCGGCCGCTCGGTCCCGACGAAATCGCCAGCATCCGCCAGCTGTCGAGCCGCGTGCAGCCAACGCCGACGCACGCGGTGTTCACCTACTCGTTTGGCGATTTTCGCGGCAACCCGCTGAATGTGCTGGCCAAATATTACGACGTTATGCTGTACATTGCCAACTGGGGCACCAAGCAGCTTGCGTTTCGCTTCCCAAAAGCTGCAATCGACATCGAGGCGCTTCAGCCTTATTACTACGGCGTCGAGGAAATCGAGCTAACGACGGCGGGCGACCACGTGATTCTTAATATCACGTTTCAGGAAGAAGAGGGTTTTGACTGGATCGAAGGCGAGGGCGAGCTGGCCGGACTGGCCCCACTGCGCGATGACATCCTTCCAATAGCGGTGCAAGGCTGGGCAGGGAGCCGCGTAGCGGTGCAAGCTCGCGCGCCTCGTGCGCCAGTTGGGCTATCTGCGCGCTCAGCTCCTCGCGACGCCGCACGATATCGGATTGGCGCAAGCGCACCTCGGCCTCGAGCAGGGCGGCGTCGGCGCCGCGCCGTGCTCCCTCCGTCTCGGCGCACGCAGCCTCGGCGCGGCCGATATCGGCCACCAGCGCCATGTGCCGCTCGGAAAGCTCCGCGGCGCGGCGACGCGCCTCTTCAACACGCAGGAATGCCGCGAGTAGCGAATATTCGGCGTGCCGGCCGTGCCAGCC
This sequence comes from Kouleothrix aurantiaca, assembly GCA_001399705.1. Classification (GTDB taxonomy): domain Bacteria; phylum Chloroflexota; class Chloroflexia; order Chloroflexales; family Roseiflexaceae; genus Kouleothrix; species Kouleothrix aurantiaca. The sequence continues at coordinate 4,033 of LJCR01000133.1, read as the reverse complement.
GCGCACCTCGGCCTGCCACTCCACAATCGTTTGCAGCGCGGCAACCTTTTGCTCGACTTCGCGGGCGGTGATGCGCAGCTGGCCGAGCCGCTCGACCACCTTCTGTAGTGCGTCCACGTCCAGCGGCCGGGCGTCCAGCAGCCACTGCTCCACAAACGAGTTGATATCGCGGATCGGCTGAAATGTCAGCGCGCGTAGAAACAGATCCAAGAAGCGCTCGTTCAGTCCGCCGAGCCGATTCAACATGTCGGCCTGGTATTCGCCAACTGATCGTACAAGCGCGCACCGCGCCGGCCGCGCAGCACCTGCTGCAGCTCGCGCCGCGATTGTGGGCGTCCATTCGGCACGAACAGCGTTGGATCGATTGCCTCGGGCAAGATGAAGAATGTGGGCGAATCGGCGGGAGCAGGGCAGCCATTTGGAGCTGGAGTTCTTTATTCAACCCATCCCTCAACATACACAACGGCGAGATGTCGAAGCTGCACCCATTCTAATCAGCATGCGAGTGGATCGCAAATTGATGCATAGCGAGCCTTACATCTGCGGCTGGCCTGTGTTACGCAAGATATCACCGCAGGGCGTATCTCGGGGAATAGGCAGGAAAAATGCTGCGCCAGGACGTGGTAGGTGATTGTGCAGGGCTCTCCGAAGTAGATTTGTTGCGGTATTTTCAGTAGCTTTTCGTTACTGCCAAGTCGGATGGCAAGGTGGCCGATTCATCAATTGAAACAGGAAATAATTACCTTTGAAACGGGAAAGACGTAATAATGAAGCGGGAAAAACCTGCTATTGAAGCGGGAGATGATTGTCGCTGAAACGGGAAAAGTGCGATTACAGCCCCTGTAACCGCTGATTTTCCGTTGCAGTAGTTGCGGCGGTATTTTGCAGTGGGTGCCTATCGGTGGTGGCTGCGTTTTGATGCACTCCAAACGCGGCCGTTTGCTATATAACCAGCACTCATTAATCCTAATTAACAGGACTTACGCGGTGGGTCTCAGTTCGGGCGGACAGGCCTTCAACGGTGCAGGTGCGATTTGCCCGTCGCGGATGACCGCCAACTGCCATCGCTCCTTGACTGCGCCAACGCTTTCTTCTGACGTACTCCGCAAGACTTGTAAGACCACAAATGTCAGTGGGACCAGACCGACATGCCGTACCATCGCCTGATCAACCCAACATTGGCACGCTTCCAGACCCGCAAATTGCTTACTATCGCGGAATACAGTTTCAACCGACCAGCGCGACCGTTTGCGCAGAACCATACTGCTCAGGTCCGCTTGCAGGTCGTTGCTCACCAAGTATTCGTAGTTTCCGTGACGGTTTTTGGTCACGACCAACCGCAACTGTCCATACTTGGGGGCATACACCCGCAACGCTTTGGCTCGCAACCCGAGCTGCTTTCGCCATTTCAAGTGCAGCTGCGGCGCCAGATCGCGCACCGCCTGCTTACGACCGTGCCACACCACAGTGGTCTTTGGGTCGAGTGTCCCGTGCCAGGTCAGGCCGAGCCGGGCCAGGCGCTTGCCGAACCAGCCCGCACTGTAGTGGGTATCACCCACCACATAGCGCACCGACAACCTGGCAGCGACCACCTGAGTGACCAACTCGATCGCCAATTGCAGCTTGGTGCGATAGCATTCTGTTCGACAGCTCCGTTTGGGCCGCCACAGGCGAAACCCGACCGGAATGCGCCACGCTCCGTCACACGAGCACCAGAGCAACACGACGATGTGAATGCCCCAGAGCTTGCGCTTTTTGGCGAACGAATAGATCTTGCCAGCCCAAGGCAGTCGCTTGGCAAAGGCTTTTTCGACAATCACATCGTCCAGGACCAAGTAGCCGTCGCGGCCGAGCCGCTTAGCAAAGGCGATCAGCAAGCTGCTGAGGGCACGTGTCGAGAAAGGCATTGCTCGCAGCAAGCGATTAAGCGCATCGTAACAGCGAGCAGGCAGGACACGCGCCACGCGTGTTTGCGCCGGCCGCGCGTCGAGCAGGATCAAGCCAGTCACGGCAAGCGCAATCAGCGCAGCCAAGGTCGGAGTGCCCATTGTGTTCAGGTGCAGGCGGACGAGTGCCGCTTCAACCGCCAGATACAACTGGCGTGTGGTACGATACAAGCGAGACGCCATAGGCTTCGAGCCTCCGTTCGATACAGTGTGGTGTAGCAACGACAGTGTATCGGACAATGGCGTCTCATGCTGTTTTCACTTGTTAAATCGCTATGGATAATGCCACCGCGTAAGTCCTGTCATGGGAATGAAGTCGGGTCACGGAGCGAAGCGCCCCGCACCCTTCGATACACGGCTTCGCCGCTACTCAGGATGCGGATCACAGTAGGGCACAGGGCGAAACGCCCGCAAAAAGTGCCAGCAAAGCAGAAGCCGCCAGCGCTCGCGTGGAGCACTGGCGGCACGAGGGGAAATTTTGAAGCGACCTGAGGCCAGGCGCCGTGGCAATGGCGCGAAGGAGGGGGCAGCCGGGCCGCTGGCCGTAACCAGCGGAATGAAGGTGGAATGCGGAGCGGTGCGATGGCGCGTGCTGTGTTGTGCTCCGTGGGCTTTGGCCCGGCCCCTCGGGTTATACAATAGCACGGGCTGGCCGCAAATGTCGACGGCGCAATGCTCACGGTATGGTCACATGAGGGTGGGGCGATTTACTGCATTGCAATGCCTGAAAATGCGTGGAGTTGCCCAAAACGTGCCAGATCGTGTTGCCGGTGCGGCAAGCCGTGGCACAGGTCAACGTCCCAGCCCTGCGTTTTATGGTCTTCTTGGCAGGTGGCAGGTGGCAGTCGGCAGGTGGCAGTCGGCAGGTGGCAGTCGGCACGTGGCAGGTGGCAGTCGGCACGTGGCAGTAATCTGCAACTTTCCAACATTCAACCTGCAACATTCAACCTGCAACCCGAAATCTCCGTGCCTCTGTGCCTCCGTGGTGAAACTATTTCCTCGTTCCCCGGTTGCACTACGGCCCCTCGAAGCGGTAGCCGATCATGCGCACGGTGCGGATGTAGACGGGCTGCTCGGGATTTGGCTCGACTTTCTGGCGCAGCCAGCGGATATGCACGTCGAGGGTTTGCGAGTTCGCGCCGACGCGCCCGCCCCACACGTCTTTCAGGAGCTGGTCGCGCGCCACGGCGATGCCGCGATGGTGCATCAGGTAGGCCAGCAGGTCGAATTCGCGCGGCGTGAGCTGAAGCTCGCTGCCCGCCAGCCATGCCCGGCGCGTCTGCACATCCACGCGCAGCTCGCCGATGGTGAGCGCGGGGCGCTGCGCTTTCGTATGCACGTTGGCGCGGCGCAGCAGCGAGCGCAGGCGCGCGCGCAGTTCGCCTTCTGAGACGGTAGGTGCCAGGCACAGGTCGGCCCCGCGGTCCAGCCCAATGATCTGCTGAATCTCGTCGTCCTGGCTGGTGAGCAGAATGATTGGTGTGCGCGACTGCTTGCGGATCGCGCCGCACAGCGTAATGCCGTCGATGCGCGGCAGGTCGGCGTCGAGGATCACGAGGTCGGGCGGGCTGGCGCGCAGCAGGTTCAGGCCGCTCACGCCGTCGTGCGCGATGCTGGTGCGATAGCTTTCGCTGGTGAGAAATGCGACGAGCCGGTTTGCGGCCGTTCCAGCCTGGTGAAGTAGTAGAATGTGAATATGTTCGTTCATGGCGGTACACACGCCACCCCTGCCGCGCACTATGCCGCGTCGAGAGGCGTGGGGTAGGGGCGCTCAGCGCGCCCGAATCTCAGCCGGCTGTCGTGGCGGCGAAGCGCAGTATAGGTTCACTGGCTTAACGGGGCGGGAACGATTGATTAAATGAGGGTAAGTGATCGTTCAGCTTGGGTTAATGTAGGGGTAGAGCGTTTTCTTGTACACGGTTTGCGCACGTAGCGCGGAAACCGTGTACAAAAGAAAGAGATTCGGGAGCAGACACGCTGCTCCCGAACCCTTGTGGATGGCCGTGTTGCAAGCACTATCAACACGGAAATTAGGGAAGAGTTTCTGCACTGCAATCACCAAACCCTATTCCCCATCCCCTAACCCC
>LJCR01001328.1 GCA_001399705.1 Kouleothrix aurantiaca | reverse complement strand
GGCCTGGTGGCGGTGGCGCTTGGGCTGGTGCTGGGCCTCGGCCGCTACGAGTGGCTTGTGCTGCTGATTACCATCACCATGGTGCTGGCCGCCGAAGGCGTGAATACCGCCGTCGAAGCCGCCGTCGACCTGGCCGCGCCGGGCTACCACCCGCTGGCGAAAATTGCGAAAGACGTGGGCGCGGGCACGGTGCTGCTCACCGCAATCGCCTCGGTGCTAATCGGTCTGCTCCTCTTCCTGCCGCATCTCTGGCCGATTGTGGTGGCCTGGCTGCTGTGAAAGGCGCGCACGCTTGTGAAAATTCTGGTTCTGGCCCCCTACCCACCGTTTCCGCCGCACGGCGGCGGCACCATGCGCATCTACCAGCTGATTCGCGGGCTTTCACAGCGCCATGGCGTCACCTGCCTGACCTTCGCGCCCGACCTCGCTGCCGAACACGCGCTGGCCCCGCTCCAGCGTATCTGCCGCGTGCTGACGGTGCGCGGCCCTGAGCACCGCACCCTCACGCGCCGCGCCTGGTCAACGCTCACCTCGCCGCTGCCCGATATGGCGCTGCGCAACGCCTCACCCGCCTACCAGGCCGCGCTGCGCAGTTTGCTCGCCACCGAGCGCTTTGATGTGATTCAGGCCGAAAGCATTGAGATGGCTGGCTACCTGCCAAAGCGGGAAAAAGCAGGCCCGGTGCTGGTGCTCGACCAGTTCAACGCCGAGTACGTGATACAACAGCGAGCGTTTTTCGCCGATGCCCGCACGCCGCGCCGCTGGCACGCATCTGCCTACTCACTGGCGCAGTGGCTCAAGCTGGCGCGCTACGAGGCGGCGGCGATGCGCCGCTGCGACCTGGTGCTGGCCGTGGGCGAGCGCCGACTGCGCGATGTGATCGACTACCGCTTTGCAATGGCCGACGAGCGCGTTGAGCTGCTGGTGCGGCGCGGCGACGACGAGACGATCTACGAGATCGAAAAAGATCCCGACGAAGATATTGGTATTGATTTTGTCGAGCCGCTGTTCGACCGCCTGCGCACCTGCAACAACAAGTGCCCGTTCTGCTTCCTGACGCAGATGCCCAAGGGCATGCGCAAATCGCTCTACCTGAAGGACGACGACTACCGGCTGGGCTTTCTGTACGGCAACTTCGTCACGCTCACCAACCTGACTGAGGACGACTGGCAGCGCATTGCCGAGCAGCACCTCAGCCCCATGTACGTTTCGATCCACGCGACCGACCGCGCTACCCGCGCGGTGCTGCTGGGCAAGGCCGATGTGCCCGATGTGCTCGAGCAGATCCGCCGCTTTGGCGAGCTGGGCATCGAAGTACATACCCAGATCGTCGCGCTGCCTGGCATCAACGATACCGCTGTGCTGCACGAAAGCATCAGCCAGCTCGCCGCGCTCTACCCGGTGGTGCAGACAATCGCCGTAGTGCCGGTGGGCCTGACGAAATATCGCTTCGACGGCAAGCGCCCGCAGAGCATTCGCGCGGCCATTCACGTCCACGAAACGCCCGAGTGGATCGATACGAACTGGGAGCGCCAGCCGCTCTGGGACGAGGCGATGCAGCTTCAGCCCGCCACTCGCCAGCCCGCCGTCGACCCGGCTGAACTCGGCCACTGCGCGCGCCAGATCGTCGCCGCCGACGTGCCAATGCGCACCTTTACCGCCGCCGAAGCCGGGCGCGTGATCGACCTGATTGCGTCCTACCAGCAACACTTTCAGCGCGATTTTGGCACGCGCCTGGTCTACCCCTCCGACGAATTTTACCTGCTGAGCGAGCGCGACATGCCGCCGGCCGACGAATACGATGGCATGCCGCAGTATTCGAATGGCGTGGGCATGACGCGCGACTTCATCGACGGCTGGGCGCGCGTGCAGCGCCGCCTGCCAGCCCGCATGCCTGCCCCAACCGAGCTGACGCTGG
>LJCR01001329.1 GCA_001399705.1 Kouleothrix aurantiaca | reverse complement strand
CCGCCGCGCCACCCATCATCCCCAGGCCAATAAAGCCAATCCGCGTCATTGCAAATCTCCTTGTATTCCTAAAAATTGCGGACCGATTGTGTCCAGTTCTGCTGCTATGCTTGATTCAGTCATACAGAAAGCAGAAAGGGCAGCCAATGCACTTCGATAATGTTCGCCTGCTGGTTCACGATTTCGCGGCGTCGTTTCACTTCTGGCACGAGATCATGGGCCTGCCGCTGATTTTCCGCGACGCGGGCGGCGAAACCTACGCCTACTTCGAGGCGGGCGGCGCGCGGCTGGAGCTGCTGAGCGCAGGCTATTTCGCGCAGTCGCTCGGGCAGGATGCGCCCGCGCCGGCGAGCATGCGCGGCGCGGTCGTGTTCAAGGTTGACGATGGGGACGCGAAGTTTGCCGCGCTGGTGGCGCGCGGCGCGGCCCCACTGGCCGAGCCAAAAGATCGCAGCGAGTGGTTCTGCCGCAGCGCGCACCTCGCCGCGCCGGATGGCTATGTCGTCGAGATCTTCAAATCGCTGGGCGGCTTCCCGGGCAACGCGTAGTGCGCTTTCAGCGCAGGGTTTAGGGTATGGGGAACAGGGATTTGAAAATTGCTGTTATGCACTACGAACTACGCACTATCGAGCCAAGTGCGTAGTTCGTAGCGCATAATGCGACGCTCAATCACTCTGCGCTCTCACGCTCTTCCTACGCTCCATAGGCTGTGAACACACTCTCTACCGCCGCATTGCCCCCGCAGATCAGCGCGACCGGGTGGCGGTACGCGCCCGCATCGACCGCGCCGCTTTGCAGGGCGGCGATCACCGCTGCGCCGGCCGGCTCGACAAGCTGGTTGCACTCGGCCCACAGCCAGCGCATGCCGGCGAGCATCTGCGCGTCGCTGATGGTCACGACGTCGTCGACGTAGCGCTGCGCGAGCCTCAGCGTGAGGTCGCTGACTGCGCGCGGGGCAAGTGTGTCTGCAACGGTGCGAACTTCCGCGAGCGGCGCAACCCGCCCCTGCTCCAGCGCAAAGCGCATGGCTGCCGAGCCTTCCGGCTCGACGCCGATCACGCGCACGCTGGGACGCGTTTCTTTAATCCCCATTGCCAGGCCGCCAATCAGGCCGCCGCCACCGACTGCCACCAGCAGCGCGTCGAGCTGCGGAAGCTGGCGCGCCAGCTCGGCGGCGACCGTGCCCTGGCCGCATACAACATCCCAGTCGTTATACGGCGAAACATAGGCCAGGCCGTGTTCTTCGGCGTACTGGCGGGCAAAACGCTCGGTCACCACACTATCGTTGCCGTGGCGGCGCACCTCGGCTCCGCGCTGGCGGATGGCGGCGATCTTGGCGGGGGCGGCGCGCTCGGGCACAAAGATCAGCGCGTGGGTGCCAAGCTGCGCGCAGGCGTAGGCCAGCGCCGCGCCGTGATTGCCCGACGACGCGGCCACCACGCCCTGCGCGCGCCGCTCGGCGTGCATGCGCAGCAGCTTGTTCATCACGCCGCGCAGCTTGAACGAGTGTGTGTGCTGAACGTTTTCCAGCTTCAGAAAGACCTGCGCACCGCCCAGGGCGCTCAGCGCTGGCGCAAAATCCAGCGGCGTTTCGCGCACGTATGGCCGGATGCGCGCTTCGGCCTCGGCAATTGCTGCGTGCAGTTCCACGTCCGCTCCTTTCACTCGCCCATGCCGCCCGCCAGCACTGGCTCGGCATGTACGGCCGGCGCGCGCCACAGCAGCGCCAGCATCATCAGCCCAGTGGGAACGAAAACCATCGCCAGCGCCAGCTCCAGCGGGCGCGGCCCCCAGCCCGCGTCGGATGCCAGCCCGGTCGTGTAGCTCGAAAGCGCGCTTGCCAGCGTGAGCAGCGCGCCTTCCACCGCAAACACGCGCCCCTGCAAGCGGTTCGGCACATTCATTTGCAGCAGCGAGG
>LJCR01001327.1 GCA_001399705.1 Kouleothrix aurantiaca | reverse complement strand
GGATGGGAGTAAGGGGATGGGGGATGGTGGTTCGGGGCTTGCCAGGGCTACCATCTCCAGTCCGTAGTGCGTAGTGCGTACAACCCGAATGTTCAGCCGAATTTTGTAGCGTAAATCGTCATTCGCCGTTCGTCGTTCGTCGTTCATATGGCCTCGTCGTCTACCGGTTAGGACGCCGGCCTTTCACACCGGCAAAGCGGGTTCGACTCCCGCCGAGGCTACCATCTCAACTCACGATTTCGAGCCGGCTACCATCACAAATCGTCAATCGTCAATCGTCAATCGTAACTATCTTGCCGTCCTAGCTCAAATGGACAGAGCGCCTGGCTTCGAACCAGGAGGCTGGGGGATCATACCCTCCGGGCGGCGCCAGAACCGGGATCGTCTAATGATCGGACACCTGCCTTTGAAGCAGCCTATCGAGGTTTGAATCCTCGTCCCGGTGCCATTGTTACATTCGGCAGAAGTGCAGAACAAACTCTGTCTGGAGTTGCGCTGCTCGCTCAAGCGGCACGGCCTGCCAGCTGCGTTCTGCCTGCTGCCCACTGGTATCTGCCGCTGTAGCTCAACGTCCAGAGCACACGTCTTTTAAGCGAGGAGATAGGGGTTCGAGTCCTCTTGGCGGCACCATAAACGGGCAGAGCTGCCGACTCTCCATCGGCGGGTTGCAGGTTCGAAGCCTGCTGGCGGGACTTCGTTGCCATGGCGTAATGGACAAGCGTGCCTGCCTTCGGAGCAGGCGGTCAGGGTTCGAGTCCCTGTGGCAGCACCATTTGGGCCGGCTGGGGACCAGTGAGCCCAACGCTCTGTAAAAGCGCCGTTATCTGTGAGGGTGCGAATCCCTCCCGGCTCACCAACCGGATCGTAGCACAAGGGCAGTGCACCCGTCTGATACACGGGCGACGAAGGTTCAAATCCTTCCGATCCGACCACCCCAGCGTAGCTCAACCGGCAGAGCGCCGCGCTTACACCGCGGAGGTTGCGGGATCGTTGCCCGCCGCTGGAACCACATCCATCTGTGGCGTAGAAGTTTGCGCGCCGGCCCGAAAACCCGGAGGTGCAGGTGCAATACCTGCCGGATGGACCACGGAAGAACAAGCCGACTGGCGACGGCACCCGGCCCGAACCCGGGCGAGCGCAAGCCTTGGGCGTTCAACTCGCCCTTCTTCCGCCACTCCTCTTGCTCGGCGCAGGCCCCCACGTCGGCCGCGCCGCACGGGGCGCGAAGCGCACACTCTGCACGCTTCGCGCCCGCCGGGCCATTCCTGATGCGTAATCAAGAAAGCCACGCGCCAATCAGCGAAGAAATGCGGCATTGCAATTGCCACCTCCCTAACCCCCATCCCCTAACCCCTGCGCCCAAAGCGCACTAGCACTACAGCGTTCGTGCTATAGTGAGCGCAGGAACACCGCCCAACCGAGCAAGGAGAACCAATGCGCCGCTTGTTTGCACCGCTCGCTTATGCTCTCGCCACTGTTTTGCTGATTGCTGGCATGGCCGCCCCTGCCCGCGTGGCCCGCGCCGCCAGCGCCGGCACAAGCCTGTTTGCGCTCACGGCTGGCGGCGAACTTGTGGCCCTGAACGCCAGCCTGCCCAACAAGCCATCCACGCCGCGCGCGGTTGCCGGGGTGGCGGCTGGCGACACGCTGGTGGCGCTGGATGCGCGCCCGCAGAACGGCCGCCTGTATGCGCTGGGGTATAACAGCGCCACGGCAACTGTGACGCTCTACCATCTGGCCCCGCTCACCGGCACGGCCACCGCGATCGGGCCGAGCGGCGCATTTGTTGGCGCGAATGGCAGCACGCCCCTGCCCATCACTGGCGCGCGCTTCGCAATCGGCTTCAACCCGCAGGCCGACCGGCTGCGCGTCGTGAGTGACACTGGCTTTAATTTCCGCATGAACCCGAATACTGGTGCGC
>LJCR01001326.1 GCA_001399705.1 Kouleothrix aurantiaca | reverse complement strand
ATCGTGGCTATGGACGCTATTTCTACGGCCCAATCGACGACCTTGTGAACATCAACGACCTTCTGCAGCAGGCCGCCGCCGCTGGCCGGCGCATCTTCGAGGTGCTGGATGCCGAGGTAACGGTGGCCGACGCGCCCAATGCGCAGCCGCTGCCCGCGCCCCTGCGCGGCGACATTCGCTTCGAAAATGTGCGCTTTGGCTACGACCCGGCGCGCCCCGTGCTCCACGAGGTCAATCTGCACATCCAGCCGGGCGAGCGCGTGGCGCTGGGCGGCCACGAAGGCCCGATCCACGATCTGCCCGCCCGCATTGCCGAAATCGAAGCCTCGCACCAGCGCAAGCTCGCGCGCGTGCACGAAGCCTGCGCCACGCCGCACACCATATCCGAGCTTTCCAAACAGCTCTACCCCAACGTCGGCAGCTACGACATCCTGCTGGCGCTGGAAGAGATCGGCGCGCATGTCGAATACCTCGACCAGCGCGGCGAGCTGGCAATCGCCAACCTGCCCGAAGTCGCCGCCGATGAGCGCATTGCGCCGCGCTACTGCCGCCTGTGAGCGGCGCGGAAGTTGCTGAGTTCTACCTGTCATGAATTGCAAAAGGGGCCGTGATGTCTGTTGAACCACTGGTGACGCCGGAATGGTTAAACGAGCGCCTGGGCGACCCGAGCGTGCTTCCAGTCGATGTGCGCTGGTATCTCACCGAGCCCGGCCGCGGGCGGTCGGATTATGATGCCGGCCACATCGCTGGTGCGCCATTCATGGATCTGGATGCCGACCTGGCCGCGCCGCGCGGGCAGGGGCCGGGCCGCCACCCGCTGCCCACACCCGAGCAGTTCGCGGCGGCCGCCAGCCGCGCTGGCATCGGCCCCGACACGCATGTCGTCGCCTACGACTCCAGCGGTGGCGCGTATGCCGCCCGGCTGTGGTGGCTGCTGCGCTACTTCGGCCACGAGCAGGTATCGCTGCTGGATGGCGGCTGGCCGGCCTGGCAGGCGGCTGGCTTCCCCACCGAAACCGCCGCGCCCGCAATCGCGCCGGCCGAGTTTGTGGCGGTGCCGCACCCTGGCCGCGTGGTCGACGCCGAGCAGGTCGATCGGCTGCGGCGCGACCCGCGCGCCCTTGTGCGCGACGCGCGCGCCACCGAGCGCTACGAAGGGCAGGTCGAGCCGATCGACCCACAGGCCGGCCACATCCCTGGCGCGCGCTCGGCGCCCTTTGCCGGCAATCTCAGCGCCGACGGCACATTCAAAAGCGCCGACGAGCTGCGCGACCGCTACCTCGCGCTGGGCGCCGACGCCGCCGACCCGATTGTGTGCTACTGCGGCTCGGGCGTCACCGCCGCGCACGATGTGTTTGCGCTGCACCTGGCCGGCCGCACCGACGCGCTGCTCTACGAAGGCTCGTGGAGCGACTGGTCGAGCGATCCCTCGCGCCCGGTGGCAACCGGCCCGGGCGAGCCGTAAAACGTATGACGCACTACGCACTACAAAGCCTAACCGTAGTGCGTAGTGCGTAGTTCCATCGGCGTATTCGGCATATGCTTTTCGTTCTGTGTAATCTGCGCAATCTGCGGATAAACACCTCGCCCGCTACCGAAACGTGCGCCCCTTCCACGTCACGCCGCGGCCCAGGCGCAGGCGCAGCAGCCCCCACCCCGCCAGCCCGAAATAGATCGCGGTGCCAAGCGGGAACAGCGCGCCCCACCACGGCGCCAGCCGGTAGCGCCGCGCTGCCAGCACGCTCCAGCACAACAGTGCCACGCCCAGCAGCGCCACGCCATGCGCCAGCAGCACCAGCCCCAGCGCCGCGCCGGGCCGCGCCCAGGCCAGCCATCCCCCCGCCAGCAGCAGGTAGCCCGGCGCAAACGCCGCAAGCGACTGCCGCGCGCCCACCCAGAACGAGCGCGCGCCGCCGCTCTGG
>LJCR01001325.1 GCA_001399705.1 Kouleothrix aurantiaca | reverse complement strand
GTGGATCGTCAGGCGCGGCGGCACCTTGCGCACGGGCGCGCGCGCCAGCGCTGTTGAGCTGGAGAACGGTGGCGTGGCGGGCATTCGCCTGGAAGATGGCGCGCTGGTGCGTGGCGACGCCTATGTGCTGGCCGCGCCGGTGCATTCAACCCGCCAGATGCTGCCCAACAGCGTGCGCAGCGTGGCCTATTTTAACAACCTGTGGAAGCTGCGCTCGGTGCCGACGATCAACGTCCAGCTCTGGTTCGACCGCTACGTCACCACGGTCGACAATTTCTGGTTCACGTCGGATGCCTGCTTCTCGGTGTTTGGCGACCTGGCGCTCACCAGCCCGCTGCAGTACGACCGGCACGGCGGCTCGATGGTAGAAATGTGCGTCGCGCTGGCCGCGCCCTTCTGGCAGCGCAGCAACGCCGAGATTGTCGAGCTGTGCCGCAGCGACCTTGCGCGCCTGTGGCCCGAGGTAAACGGCGCCAGGCTGATCAAGGGCACTGCGACGCGCATCCCCAACTCGCTCTACCGCGAGGAGCCCGGCGCCGACCGCTACCGCCCCGACCAGCGCTCGCCAATCGCAAACCTGTTTCTGGCCGGCGACTGGACCGCGCAGGATTATATGGCCTCGATGGAAGGGGCCGTGCAGAGCGCGCGCCGCGCCGCCGACTATGTCACGCAGTATTTGACATAACGGTGCTGTCAATCCGATCAGGTGGCGACTCGGCCCCGCGCACGATGCGGCGCGGCGCGCCATGCGCGATACTGTTGCTGTAATCGCCGCCGGCCGCGCCGTGCCGCCGGCCAGCAAAGGAGCCAGCGATGAACGCGCCAATCTGCGCCACCTGCGGCACGCAATTCCCGCCGCAGGCCGGCCTGCCCGATACTTGCCCGATCTGCGACGACGAGCGCCAGTACGTTGGCAGCCAGGGCCAGCAGTGGACCAGCCTGTCCACGCTGCAGGCCGAGCGCCGCAACCGCATCGAAGACCACGAGCCTAAGCTGACTGGCATCGGCACCGAGCCGAAATTCGGCATTGGCCAGCGCGCGCTGCTGGTGCAAACCCCGCAGGGCAACGTGCTGTGGGATTGCATCACCCTGATCGACGACGCGACCATACAGGCGGTGCGCGCGCTCGGTGGCATCAGCGCCATCGCGATCTCGCACCCGCACTACTATTCCTGCATGGTCGAATGGAGCCAGGCCTTTGGCGGCGTGCCGATACACCTCCACGCCGCCGACCGCGAGCACGTGGTGCGTCCCGACCCGGCGATCGTCTTCTGGGAAGGCGACACGCAGGCGCTGCCGGGCGGCCTGACGATTATCCGCTGCGGCGGGCATTTTGCCGGCAGCGCCGTGCTGCACTGGCCGGCGGGCGCGCAAGGGCGCGGCGCGCTGCTCACTGGCGACAGCATTCAGGTCGTGCAGGATCGGCGCTGGGTGAGCTTCATGCGCAGCTACCCGAACCTCATTCCGCTGCCTGCCCGCGCCGTCCAGCATATTGTTGACTCGGTCGAACCGTACGCCTACGACCGGATCTATGGCGCGTGGTGGGAAACCGTGGTCGCGCACGACGCCGGGCAGGCGGTGCGTGCCTCGGCCGAGCGCTACATGCGCGCGCTGGAAGGTACGGGCTTCTAGCCATCGGCGGGCAGGAGTGGCGGCTCGGGCTGCCAGATGCGCGTGGCTGGCTGAATGCCAAGATAATACAGGGCGATTGCGCCGCTGAAGATCACAATGCCGGTCGCGACCACCAGCCGCAGCAGGTGCTCAGGCCGCACGCTGGCGAAATGCTGCAGAAATGGCACGATCAGCACGCTATCGTAGGCCAGAAAGCCAAGCAACTGGCCACGCGCATTTGCCCACGTCGGCCGCGCAAGCCCGTAGCCGAAATGCAGCGCCATGCCCATAAACACCCAGCCATACATCAC
>LJCR01001324.1 GCA_001399705.1 Kouleothrix aurantiaca | reverse complement strand
GGTGCGTTTCAGTTTCAGCCAGTCGAGCTGCTGAAAATCCTGCTGGTGGTCTACCTCGCCACCTACCGCGACGAGCGGCGCATGCTGATCGGCAGCGGCGTCTTTCGGCTCGGGCCGCTGCGTCTGCCGCCACCACAATATCTCTTGCCGCTGCTGCTGATGTGGGGCGTCACGATTGCCCTGATTGTGGTGCAGAAAGATCTTGGCGCGGCGCTGCTGTTCTTCACGATCTTCCTGGCAATGCTGTTTCTTGTCACCGGGCGCGTGAGCTACGTCGTGGCGGGTTTGCTGGCTTTCGCCGTTGGTGCGGCGGCGCTCTACCCGATGTTCGCACACGTGCGCGTGCGCGTCGACGCCTGGCGCAACCCCTGGGCCGACCCGCTTGGCACCGGCTACCAGATGGTGCAGGCCCTCTACGCTCTGGCGAGCGGCGGCTGGTCGGGCACCGGCCTCGGCCTGGGCGACCCCACGATGGTGCCCGAAAGCCACACCGACTTTATGTTCACCTCAGTTGGCGAAGAACTCGGCCTGCTCGGCGGGCTGGCGCTGCTGCTCTGCTATGGCCTGTTCGCGGTGCGCGGCTACCAGATCGCGCTGCGCACCCGCGATAGTTTCCAGCGGCTGCTTGCCGCTGGCCTCACTACCGCCATCGTCGCGCAGGCGCTGGTGATCACCGCCGGCACCACCAATCTCATTCCGCTCACCGGTATCACGCTGCCATTTGTGTCGTATGGCGGCTCGTCCACGCTGATTAACTTTGCGATGGTTGGCATTCTGCTGCGTATCTCGGCCGCGCAGAAAGATCCGCGCGTGCTGTAGCAGAAAGCCATGGCCATGAAGGGATTGTCAATTTCACCACAGCGCCGCCGCACCATCGCTATTGTTGGCGCAGTTGCCGGCCTCGCCATTATCGGCGCGGGGCTGTTTGTGCGCGACACCGCCCTCTGGCGGCTGCAACTGCTAGCCGGGCTCTGGCTCTTCTCGCTGCTGCCACGCACTATCCTCGACGGCAATAGCTCGCCGCTGGCGCGCAACATGGGCCGGCTGGCGCTGGTGTTTGGCCTGGGGCTGGCGGCGGTTGGGCTGCAGCTCACCCGCGAGCAAGTCAGCCAGGCGGCGGCCGTCAGGCAGCAGGCAACCGCGCTTCTGCAGCCCGCTGGCTCGGGCCAGCCCGACACCACTAGCCTACGCCCGGCCGACCGCACCGCCCTTGGCAATGGGCGCGTCTGGCCGGTTGCCAGCAGCGTGATCACACGCGGCGCGATTCTCGATCGCAGCGGGGCGGTGCTAGCGTTAACCAAGAACGGGCGGCGCCTCTACCCCAACCCGAACATCGGCCTGATCGTCGGCTACCAGAGCCGCCTGTACGGCACCACCGGCGTCGAAAGCACCTTCGATAGCTACCTTTCCGGCGCCAGCACCCGCTCGGCCGACGCCATCCTGCGGGCGCGACTGCTCGGCACCGCGCCGCAGCTTGGCCGCGCCGCCACGCTCGCGGACGTCGGCAACGTCGCCGCGTTCATCGCCTCGGACATGGCGCGCACGCTGACCTCGACCGATGTGAATATTTCCTGCGGCGCGATTGTGGATTAGAATAACGATTTACCACGAAGGCACGAAGTGTGGCAGGTTGCACGTTGGAAAGTTGCAGGTTCGGCGTTTCTCGATTTGTCTCCGTGCCTCTGCGCCTCCGTGGTTTTCGATTCTCGGTTCTAGATGTTGCGCTAGACTGTCGATTTGCGCGTGTGCCAAACGACTATCTGGTGAAAGTGTTAACCTGTCATTTCTGGGCAGAAGAACACGTTCATATTCTGTTTCTCAGCGCTGGCAGGTTTCGATGCAGTTGATGAAAGGAAATCACTAGATGACAACCCCAGCAAGCAGCGGCTACGCTTCCGTCAATGGCCTCGAAATGTACTACGA
>LJCR01001323.1 GCA_001399705.1 Kouleothrix aurantiaca | reverse complement strand
GGCCCGGCGCGATGCTGGCCACCTCGACCCACGACACCAAGCGCAGCGAAGACGTGCGCGCGCGCATCAACGTCCTTTCCGAAATGCCCGACGAGTGGCGCAAGGCGCTGACGCGCTGGAGCCGCCTGAACCGGCGCAAGAAAATCGACGTGGATGGCGTGGCCGCGCCCGACCGCAACGAGGAATACCTGCTCTACCAGACGCTGCTGGGCATCTGGCCGTTCGAGCCAATGGACGCTGCCACGCACGCAACCTTTATCGAGCGCGTGCAGGGCTATATGATCAAGGCCATCCGCGAGGCCAAGATCAACACGAGCTGGCTGAACCCGAACAACCAGTACGACGAGGCCGTGCGCGCCTTTGTGGCCGCCATCCTCGAAGATTCGCCCAGCAACCGCTTTCTGGCCGATTTCCGCACGCTGGCGGCGCGGGTGGCGCACTTCGGTGCGTGGAACTCGCTGGCGCAAACGCTGCTGAAGCTGGCCGCGCCGGGCGTGCCCGACATCTACCAGGGCACCGAGCTGTGGGATCTCAGCCTGGTCGACCCCGACAACCGCCGCCCGGTGAATTTCGACCTGCGGGCGTGGTGGCTGGGCGAAATGACGGACCTGCAGGGCAGCCGCGTGGAGCTGGCGCGCGCGCTGGTAGAGAACAAGGCCGACGGGCGCATCAAGCTCTACCTGACGCACCGGGCGCTGCAGTTCCGCCGCGCCCACCTGCCACTGTTTCAGGGAGGCAGCTACACGCCACTGGAGGCAAGCGCGGGCGCGGCCGAGCATGTGGTAGCATTTGCGCGCGCCGATGGCGAAGGCGAAGCGCTGGCGATTGCCCCGCGTCTGCCCGCCCGCCTGACCGGCGGCGATGGCGCGCCGCTGGGCGTGGCCTGGGGCGATGGCCTGCTTCAGCTGCCCGCATCGGCGCTGGGCGCGCGCTACCGCAACATCTTCACCGATGAGGTGTACACTGTAGGCGAGCACGAGGGCGTACAGGGGTTGCCGCTGGCGCAGGTGCTGGCGAACTTCCCGGTGGCGCTGCTTGAGCGTGTGGCGGCCTCGCCAGCGCTGGTGGTGCCGCGCGCGGCGCGCAACGGGCGAACCACAAACTGAGAGAAAAACGGTTGAGCCACAGAGAGCACAGAGTTCACTGATGCGAAAACCAAAACTCCGAGCCCTCCGTGTTCTCTGTGGCCCAATATTTCTGCGCGTTGTTTTTGGCGCGGTATGAGAAGGCAATAGCCGAAATTGCGTTGCTCGCCGCGCTCCTATCGACTGTCGTAGCACGACGGATACCGCATTGCAATGGTGCAAGGGAGTTTGTGGGCGATTCAGACGTGGGTGGAAGCATTGCGAATTTGGCGCGAACAATCGTTGTTCAACACAGAACGATGACCGCATCCTAGCGCCAGGAGAATCGAAAAATGTCACTTGTTTGGCTTGGAAAACCATACCCGCTTGGGGCAACATGGGATGGCCAGGGCGTAAACTTCGCCCTGTTCTCGCAGCACGCCACCGGCGTTGAACTCTGCCTGTTCGACAGCGCCGACGACGAGAACGAGCGCGAGCGCATCCTGATGCCCGAGCAGACTGATAATGTCTGGCACGCCTACCTGCCGGAAGCGCGGCCCGGCCAGATCTACGGCTACCGCGTCTACGGGCCGTACGACCCCGAGGCCGGCCACCGCTTCACGCCCGCCAAGCTGCTGGTCGACCCGTATGCCAAGGCGATTACCGGCGCGCTGCGCTACGACGACGCCGTGTACGGCTACACCATGGGCAACGCCTACGAAGACCTGACGCCCGACACGCGCAACAGCGCCGCCTGCATGCCACGCAGCGTGGTGGTCGATGCGTCGTTCGAGTGGGGCGAGGATCGCCTGCTTGGCACGCCGCCGCACGAATCGATTATTTACGAGATGCACGTCAA
>LJCR01001322.1 GCA_001399705.1 Kouleothrix aurantiaca | reverse complement strand
GCCGCCTCGACCTGCATCTGCAGTTGACGGCTGGCCGAAATGCGCGGAATAAAGGGTAGCTGCTCCAGCGCGGCATCGAGCAATTCTTTGGCGGCTGGCTGCCAGGGCAAGTTGCCCGCGCCATTGGCGGCCGGCGCACCTGCCGCCGCGCCCGCGCCCTTCGCATAGGCCGAGTCGACCGGCAGGAAGTTGAACAGCGCCTCGTACAGACGGTTCACAATTTCCTGAACGATGTACACCGCGCCGCGATAGCCCAGAAATGGCGTGCCGACCGCGCGCCGCACGACCGGGCCAGGGAAAGCGGCCGGGATAAAGCTGGTGTATTTCGCGCCCGCCTCGCTCAGGTAGATTTTCTCGTTGATCGAGCCGAACACAAAGGCCGGCGCTTTTTTGTGCAACTGCTGGCGCAGCGCCTCGTTGTCGGGCTCGTCGGCGCGGCGCGGGCGGCCCGAAATGAACGCGATGGGCATGCCCAGCTCGTCGCCCAGAAAGCGCTTGAGGCCGTCGGCGTGCGCACGCGCGGCAACGATGCCAATATCGGTGGTGCCAAACCAGTCGCCCTGCGGGCCGCGCCACAGATCCCACACTGCGCGCAGGGTGGTGCGCTTTTCGTGCGCAATAAACGCCTCGGCCTGCGCACTGGTGCCAAGCAGGCGGCCCAGCTCGCGGATGAACGTGGTGGTGTCGCGCATGCCAAATGGCGCGAGCAGCGTCGGCTGCCCCAGCTCGGCGGCCAGCCCCTGCCCGAATTCCTTGAATAGCACCACATTCACCTGCGCGGCGGCCAGGCGCGGCGTGTCGGCCAGCTCGGCCTCGAAGGGGTAGACCATGTTGATCGTCCCGCCCGCGCCGGCGATCAGCCGCTTTAGCTCGTCGAGGTCGGCGGGCGAGTTGAAGCAGCCATACGTCGGGCCGATGATGTTGACCATGCCGGGGGATGGGGATTGGGAGTTGAGGGATGGGTCATCGTGCCGATTCTCAATCCCCCATCCTCCATCCTCCATCCCCTGCGCTGCAGCACCATAGTGTTCCCACAGCCAGCGCAGCACGCGGTCGCGGCCGGCCCACTCGTCTTCCGCCAGCGAATTGCTGTAGTAGAACGTGGTGCCTTCACCGAGCTGCTTGACCAGATCGGACAAATCCGAGCCGATCATTTCGCTTTCGGCGGTCGAGACGACGATCAGGCGCTTGCCTTCGAGCGCGCCAGTATCGCGCAGCTGCTCGTAGGTGCGGCGCACGGCCAGGGCTGTGCCCTGCCCGCCGACTTCCTGCTCGGTCATCACCGAGGGCGTAATGTTTTCGATATGCGGAATGGCGTCGGTATAGTCGGGCACAGCCGTCGCCACCAGGTTGAAACAGCCAATCGGCGCGTCGCAGATCACGTGGACATCGGGCATGCAGCACATGGTCCACACCGCCGCCCAGTAGCCGCTGGTATCGGAAAGATCGCGAATGATCGTGGGGGGCATATACACCTCGATTGCAGTTGGCAGTCGGCAGCTGGCAGGCGGAATGACCATCTGCTTGCTGCAAACTACCTGCTGCCTGCTGGCTACTCGGCAAAAAACTCCTGCATCTCCCGATAGCGTGCGCCGCGCTCGATCGTGTCGCGGATGAGCGCGAGCGTCGCGGCCATGCCGCCGCTCAGGAAGAACGGGCGCGAGGCCAGCTGGTTGGTGAAATACAGCCCCGGAATACCGCGATCCTTGGCCGCGCTGGAGAACGGCGTCGTGCCCAGCACCAGGTCGGGCGCATAGCGGTCGAGCGCGGTCATGTCTTCTTCCAGCGATTTGCGATAGATCACCTCTTTGGTGCCGCGCGCCTTGAGCCACATTTCGTCGGGCAGCACCATTGCGTCGGGCGCGATCGAGGTCGAGACGTATGGCACCTCGGCGCCGGCCTCGACCAGCAGGCGCGCATAGGCC
>LJCR01001321.1 GCA_001399705.1 Kouleothrix aurantiaca | reverse complement strand
GTGCTCGACCAGGGCGGCATGCTGGGCCCGCTGCGCTCACGGCTGCAAACCTACCTCACCCCGCTTATGCAGCCCCTGCGCCAGTTCGGCGATCGCGTTGGCGGCATTGGGCAAAGCCTCAGCGAGGTGCAGCAGTTGCGCGACCGCGTGGCAACGCTGGAGCAGGAAAACGGCCGCCTGAAAGCCGAGAATATCCAGATCCAGGAAATGCATCAGCGGCTCGACCAGCTCGAAACCCAGCTCCGCATCGAAAAAGAGCGCAAGTGGCAGCTGCTTGGCGCCGATGTTAGCGCGCGCTCACCCGACGGCGGCCGCCGCCTGCTGATGCTGAACGCTGGCGAAGAAAAGGGCATCAGGCCCGGCATGGCGGTGCTGGGGCAGGAAGGCAGCAGCCCGCCCGCGCTGATTGGCGTGGTCGATTCGGTGGGGCCGCGCAGCGCCAGCGTCTTGCTGATCACCGATTACAGCAGCGCGGTCAGCGCCAAGATCTACCACAACAATGTCGCCTCCACCGGCGTGGTGCAGGGCCAGTGGCAGGTCGGCTCGCGGCTCAAGCTCGAAGCGGTTGACCGCTCGCTGCCGCTGACGACCGGCGATATTGTGTTCACCGCCGGCCTGACCGCCCAGTTCGACACCGAGCTGCCGCGCGCGGCAATTTTGAAAGACATCCCAATTGGCACCGTCGAGCAGATCGAAATCGACGGGCACAACCAGAGCGCCGACGTGCGACCGTATGTCGACCCCGACCGTGTGACGTATGCATGGGTTCTGCTGAACCAAAACGACTAGAAGAGCGCATCGCGCGCGAGCTGTGGCTGGCGCTGGTGCTGCTGGCCGCCGCAATGCTGCAGGCCACGGTTCTGCCCAAACTGTTTGGCAGCACGCCCAACCTCCTGCTGCTCGTGATCATCTGCCGGGCGCTGCTGAATGGCCCGCGTAACGCCGCTCGCTGGGCATTCTACGCTGGTCTTGGGCTCGACCTGTTCGCCGATACCGTGTTAGGCACGCATGCATTGGCGCTTTTACTAGCCGTGCTGCTCGGCACGCTGCCGTTGGCCTGGCTCAGCCGCAGCAACTGGTTGCTACCACTCCTGGGCATTATGCTCGGCTCGGTCGGCTACCATGCCTTTATGCTTCTGCTGAGCACGCTGCTCACCGCGCCAGTGAATATGCGCATGTACCTGACGGTGGTGGCGCTGCCCGGCACCTTGTTGCTGCTCATCCCGGCGCTGCCGCTGTTTCTGCTCATGCGCTGGCTGGAAGGCCGCCGCCGTGGCGAAGTCGCGCTCGATGTTTATTAATGGGGGATGGGAGATAGGGGTTGGTGTTAGCTCGCTTGTGCTGCAAATCGAATGACTGACCGGCGACCACGCGACATCGTCAGGAGTTTTGAGGGCTGAATGGCAAGTGCATCTCACTAATTCTGCATTTATCTTTCTCCGTGTTCTCTGCGCCTCCGTGGTAAATTTTCGCTCGTCGTTCGTCTTTTGCCGGTGCTTGGTAGTCACAAATCGCAAATCCAAAAGTATGGCACCGTCGTCAGTCGTCGGTGGTCGGTCGTCGTAATGAACCGTGTTATTCTGCCAAAACTGATCGTGCTGGCCATTCTGGTCGCCCTGGTTGGGCGGCTCTACCAGCTGCAGGTGGTGCCCGACGAAGCCGAGCGCTACCGCGACTCGACGCGCGCGCGCACAGTGCGCTACCTGCCGGTGCGGCCAATTCGCGGCGAAATTTTTGCGGCCGATGGTAAAACGCTGCTGGCCGAAAGCGTGCCGATCTACACCGTCTCAATCCGCCCGGCCGACCTGCCCTCGCTGCTCAGCGAGCCGGAAGCGCGCGCCGAGGTATTCAGCCGCCTGAGCCAGCTGCTCAGCATTTCCAACACGCTCACCATCTCACCCGCCGCCGCGCTCGACGAGGCCGTGCT
>LJCR01001318.1 GCA_001399705.1 Kouleothrix aurantiaca | reverse complement strand
GCCGCGAACGCCCGCCGCGAGCGCCTGCACGAATATCTGAACAGCGTGATCTGGCGCTGCGACCGGCTGCGCCTTGCGGGGATCGTGAATGCCGAGCGCAAGCTTGGCAAACCCCCCGCCTTTATGCTGAGCCAGCTGTATGTTTTGCTGGCAAGCACATCGTGGGTGGCAGACTCCGACACCGATACAGCGGCGCTTGGCGCCCTTCCCGCCGGCACTGCCGAGCAGCGCCTGCCCGAATACGCGCGCCGCCTGGTCACCTTGGACGCGCCCACCCCTCAGTTGCGCATCGAGCGCCCGCTGCTGCTGCGCGAGGCAGTGTGCCAGCGGCGGCGGATGGTTCTGCTAGGTGGCCCGGGCAGCGGTAAAAGCGCCTTTCTGCGGTACGTCGCCGTGATGCTGGCGCAGAACGAACTTCATAACGGGGCCGAAGCACTGCCGTTCTGGAGCGTTGGGCGCTTGCTGCCAATCTATATCTCGCTGGGCGGCTTTGCCGAATGGCTGCGCACGCGGCAAGCATCGGCCACAAAAGATCAGCTGTGGCGCTATCTGAGCGAATCGATTGAAAGCCCTGCGCTTGGCCGGCTCGAGAAATCGTTGCGGCAGGCCTTCAGCACTGGCCGCCTCCTGTTGTTGCTCGACGGGCTGGATGAAGTTATTGACCCATATATCCGCGTTCAGGTTGCAACCGCAATCGCCGACCTTACCAACCAGCACCCGTGCTACGCAGTGGTGAGCTGCCGGGTTCGCTCGTATATTGGCGCAACCGCCGCGCCGCTGATCGACTGGGGCGACCCAGTGGAGATCGCGCCTTTCACAATTGGCCAGATCCATCGCTTCATTCATGGCTGGTATCGCTGCGCCTACCAGCAAGGCTCGCTCGATGAGCACGAGGCGCAAATGCGTGCCGATATGCTCTGCCAGCGGCTCGAGGCGCTGCCGAATGTGCGCGAGCTTGGGCAAACACCGCTTCTGCTCACCCTGATCGTGATTCTTCACTACTATGGCGGCAAGCTGCCAGAAGATCGCGCCGACCTGTATGAAGACCTGGTTCAGCTGCTGCTGACGCGGTGGACGCAGTTTCGGCGCGATGGCAGCAAGCAGCCAAACCTGCTGGAGCTGCTCAAGCTCGATCCGCAGCTTGCGCTGCTGAAAGAACACCATATTCGCAAAGTGCTTGAAGAGCTGGCCTACCGCGCGCACCATGGCGAGCGCTCGGCCGATGGGCGGGGGCTGCTTGCCGCCGAGGTGGTGCGCGGCGCCTTGCTCCAGCTCTTTGCGCAGTTTGGTGTGGCACCCGCCGCCGCCTACGAAAAAACCGAGCTGGTGCTTTCGTACCTCGAGCAAGAAAGCGGCCTGCTGCTGAACGAGGGCGGCGAGCGCTATGCAATGCCGCACCTGACCTATGAAGAATACCTAGCCGGCTGCTACCTGGCAAAGCAAAAGCACAAGCCCGATTTCTATTCGCTTGCATACCAGCACTGGCACACCGATGGCGCGCGCTGGCGCGAGGTGATCCTGCTCGCGCTCGGGCGCATGGTGCGCGGCGATGATGTTGAGACGGCGGCGCTGTGGCTGCAGTTTATGCTGATGCAGCATGCCAACCTCGATCCTGCCGACACCGCCCGTTTGCGCGCGCTGCTTTTTGTAGCCGAGTGCCTGGAAGATATGGGCGGCAAACCCGCCCTGATTGGCGTGCAAACCGTGGATCTGCCGCGACTCTGGGCAGAGCTTGCTGATGGCCTGGCGCAGAGCATGGCCGCCAGCGAACTTGATACCAGCGAGCGGGTGCGCGCGGGCACCTACGTGGGAATGCTGGGCGACCCGCGCCCGGGCGTGTGCGACCTGGCGATCGACATGGCCGAATTTGCCGGCGGAACGTTTCTGATTGGGAATCGCTGGCGCGAGCATCGCGCGCTTGAGCGAACA
>LJCR01000132.1 GCA_001399705.1 Kouleothrix aurantiaca | reverse complement strand
ATGCCGAGCACTGTCAGCACCGATGGTATGCCGCGCAGCACCAGGTTGCGCAGCAAGCCAGGCAGCGCAACGTAATGCGGCAAAATGATGCAGTTCGGCACCAAATCAAATGCCGGGTGCGTCGCCAGAGGCCAGCGCACGCGTGGGGCGAGCAGCGCGCCGCCCAGCACCATCGCGCCCGCGCTGCAACCAACAACGACGCCGCCGCGCGCATGAACCGCCAGCACCGCCGCCCAGGCAGGAGTTCCGCGCAGCGCGTCGAGCAGAAAGCGGGGCTTGCCGCCCGAAAAATACACCAGGTCGGCCGCCGCAATCCGCTGCGCCACGGCGGGATCGTTGGCGCGGTCGGCGGCACCGATCACAACGACGTCGACGATGGCGCCGAGCGCGCCGAAATGCGCGCGGCCCATGCTGGCCCAGCGCTCCACGACGTGCGGGCCGTCGGGAATGGACGCGGTGGGGATAACCACGACGCGGGCGCGGCCGTTCGGTCTGGCGCGCTCCAGCAGCATTGCGTCGATCGGCCGCATGGTTTCCAGAAATTCGCCCGAGCCAACCAGCGCCAGCATTCCGCTCACAGTGCCTCCTTGCTCCTCAAAGCGAGGTAGCGAAACCCATAATGAGCAGCAAGCGCCCGCGCGATGGTTGTTTTTCCAGCAAATGAAAGACCACTCATCAGAATAAGCAGCGGTTTGTTTGACATGCGCGCTCCAAACTACGCAGGCGGCGGTGCAGCCAAGCCGCGTGATGGCCACACCTTGCAGGCACATCATAATATACTTTGCGTGGTAGCACGCTCGACTAGCGCCTAGCAGCGAGAACGGCAGGTTGCCTCGCCAAGCTGCCATCATTGTTTACAGGCTTACTGCTGGGCAAAAACAACTCCGCCGCCAGACAGGTCTGGAGGCGGGTTGTGGTGATTCTTGCTATCCACAGCACTTGCGCACGATGCGCGGTTCAGCTGAGGTGCACATCGTTGGCGTGCTGGATATGTGTTTGTATTGCGGCGAGCAGCGCGCGCAGGTTGACTGGCTTGGTAAGGTAATCGTTTGCGCCAGCCGCCAGGCAGCGCTCGCGGTCGCCGGGCATGGCCAGCGCCGTGACGGCGATGATCGGCGTTGTGCTCTGCGCCGCAACGGCCCGAATGCGCTGGATCGCCTCCAGGCCGTCCATTCCTGGCATCTGGATATCCATCAGGACCAACGCCGGAGTTACCTCCTGAGCCTGTGCGAGCGCCTCAGCACCATTCCGCGCCACCGCCACCTCATAGCCCTTGGCATGCAGATAATCGCACATCAGCTCGATCGTGGCCTCGTTATCTTCTGCCAGCAAGATGCGCAGCGGCGCGGCGTCGGGCTCGCGGGGGCGTGTCGCGTCCAGCACATCGGGCTGAGCAGGCAGGTGGCCCGCTGCGGTTGCGATGCGCTGCAATACCCGGGTGAACACGGCGCGGTCAATTGGCTTGGCTATGAAGCCGGCTGCACCAAGCGCGCGCGCGCGCTCGGGTTCATCGACGACCGAGGTAATCAGCACCGGTATGGCCTGGGTACGCAGTTCGGATTTAAGCTGGCGAAGCAGATCCCAGCCGACGCCATCGGGCAGCAGAATATCGAGCACCAGCACATCGGGGCGCAGGCGCGCGAGCATTTCCACCGTTTCTGCGCCATTCGTCGCTTCACCAACGATCTCCCAGCCTGGCTCATTTTTAATCACTGCGCGCAAGCCGTGCAGCACCATGGGGTGATCATCCGCCAGCATAATGGTTGGCATCGCGAATCCCTCCTTCTGCTAAGGCTCCAGCGAGCCAAGTGGAAAAACGATACTCACATGGGTGCCCTGGCCGGGTTCAGAATCAACCACAATGGTCCCGCCCACCAGCTCGACGCGCTCGTGCATGCCCAGCAGGCCCACGCTTTGCTGCGACTGGCGCGCATCCTCGACATTGAATCCGCAGCCTTCGTCGGCGATCTGAAGCAGAAGGCGCTCATCGTCGGCGAGCAGCCGCAGCTCGACCACGGCGACGCCAGCGTGGCGGGCCACGTTCGTGAGCGCTTCCTGCACAATGCGGTAGACGCTGGTTTCGATGGCGGTGGGGAAGCGGCGCTCGACGCCTTTGTGCCGCCAATCGACACGCACGCCAGTTTGGGCGGCATAGCGCTCGATCAGCCAGTTCAGCGCCGGCAGCAGGCCCAGGTCGTCGAGCATGCTCGGGCGCAGATCGAGCGAGAGAGTGCGCACGCGGCCAAGCAGCTCGTTGATCACCTGGCGCGCCTCCCCGAGCTGAGCAGATAATTCTGCCAACGGCAGCGTATCGGTGCTGTCGAGCGAGAGTTTCAGGCCGGTGAGCGATTGCCCGATCTGATCGTGCAGCTCGTGCGCAATTCTACGGCGCTCGGTTTCCTGCGCCTCGACGAGCTTGTGCGAGAGCTGCTGAAGCTGACTGGCATAGCGATTCAAGGTTTGCTGATATTCGCGCTGCTCCTGGATGTCGGTGTTGCTGCCAAACCACTTGATCGTGCGCCCATTCGTATCTTTCAAACGCACGCCGCGCGTATCGAACCAGCGATACTCGCCATCGTGCCGCCGGATGCGGAACTCGTGCGCCCAATCGCTGCCGCTGTCGAGCGCGGCCTGCCAGGCGTCCGCCACCTCTTCGCGCTCATCGGGGTGGAGCTGCGCGAGCCAGCCGAGGCCAAGCTGCTCGGCGGCAGGGATGCCGGTATAGGCAACCCACTGCGGGCTGAGGTAATCGCACAAGCCATCGGAGCCGCATGTCCAGATCAGCTGCGGCAGGCTTTCGGCCAGTTGGCGGAAGCGCGCCTCGCTTTCGCGCAGCGCTTCTTCGGCCATGCGCAGGTTGTGGATGTCGTCGGTGATGCCATGCCAGCGCACAATTGCCCCGTGCGCGTCGCGCTGGGGCAGGGCACGGCTGCGCTGCCAGCGATAGCTGCCGCCAGCGGTTCGGATGCGGTGGATAACCTCGTAGGGCATGCCGCTGGCGAGCGAGTGCTGCCACGCTGACGCCACCACAGGCGCGTCATCGGGGTGGGCTATATGCTGCCAGCCGCTGCTCAGGGCCTGCTCGTGCGTCAGGCCGGTCAGGTCGAGCCAGCGCTGCGTGAAGTAGTCGATGTTTCCTGCGGGCGTGGCCGACCAGGGCACGGCCGGCATGGTTTCGGTGAGAAGGTGCAGCTGCGCTTCGCGCTCGCGCAGGGCATCTTCGGCCTGCTTGCGCTCGGTGACATCAAACAGAAGTGTGAGAAAGCAAGGTTCGCCATTCACCTCGATCTGCTCGACCGAAAAGAGCATCGTGAGCTGTTTGCGATCTTTGGTTTGCATCACGATTTCGGCATCGCGAATCGTACCCCGCGACTGCGCGGCGCGCCTGACTTCGCCAAGCGCCACAAGATCGGGGAACAATGCCAGGTCGAGCATGGTACGCTCGATCACTTCGTCGCGCCCGTAGCCAAACAGCGTGCAGAAGCGGTCGTTGACATCGATGAAGTGGCTATCGCGCACACGGCTGATCGTAATCGCGGCCGGGCTGGCGCGAAACGCTTTGGCGAAGCGCTGTTCAGATTCGCGCAGCGCGGCCTCGGCATGTTTGCGCTCGGTGATATCGACCAGGCTCTCAAGATAACATGGCACACCATCGAGTTCGATGCTTTCGAGCCCGCAGAGCACGGTGCGCAGAGCGCCCAACTTGGTGCGCAGCAGCAGTTCGTGGTTGGAAAGCGCGCCGCTCTCGTGCAGCAAGCCGATAATTTCTGCGCGCTGCCCAGGGCTTACATACAGATCAAGGCCAATGCCCGTCTTTCCAATCAGCTCGTCGCGGCGATACTCAACCAGCTCTTCATAGCTCGCATTCACGTCGAGAAACACACCGTCGCTCTGGCGCGTTATGAGCATTGCCGCCGGGCTGGCGTGGAAGGCCCGCGCAAAGCGCTCTTCCGACTTGCGCAGTGCTTCCTGAGCGATTTTACGCTCGGTAACATCGAAGAACAGCGTGAGAAAGCACGGCTCGCCATTTGCCTCGACCGTCTCGGTTGAAAACAACACCGAGCGTATGCCACCATCCTTGGTTCGGATCGAAATCTCGGCCTGGTGGACGCTGCCATGTTCGCGCGCATCGCGGGCAATGCCGGCGAGTATGGCTGTGTCCGGGAACAAATCCAATTCCTGCCATGTATGGCCAAGCACTTCCTCCCGAGCGTAGCCAAGCAGCGCGCAGAACGCCTCGTTCACATCGATAAAGCTGCTATTGCGCTGGCGGCTGATGGCAAGCGCAGCCGGGCTGGACTGGAATGCCGTCGCAAAGCGCTCTTCGGATTCCTGCAAAGCGGCTTCGGCGTGTTTGCGCTCGGTGATGTCGGATGTCACCACCGCAACGCGCCAGTTCGGGAAATCGACCGGCGCGGCGTTGACGCTCACCCAGGTGACAGCGCCATTTTCTTTCACGATCCCCGTCTCGACATTATACACAGCGCGTTGCTCGCGCAGCGCCCGCGTGCTGGCAAATTCGTCCCGCAGCATCGGGCTGCGATCTGGCCGGATGTAGGTTCGCGCCTGGTGGGCGCCCTGGCTCACCAGCTCGATCGGCAGCTCGATGATGTGCTCCAGTGCCAGATTTGAGTAGACGACCTTGCTTTTGTCGTCGAGGATCGACACGCCGACCGGCAAAATTTCAACCAGCGAGCGCAGTTTCAGTTCGGTTTCGCGAATTGCCTCTTCGATTTGTTTGCGCTCGGTGACATCGGCAGACAGCACAAAGATCCCTTCGAGCGCCGGCTGAACACTCAGCTCGAACCAGGCCGAGCTGCCATCCGCATACTCGTAACGGTTTTCCAGGCGCGCTGGCTCGCGGCCTTCCATGCAGCGCTGGAGCATCTGAAACACCGCGGTGTGCTCGATGCCGGGGTAAACCTCCATCATGGTACGCCCGATCAGCTCCTCGCGCGGCTTGCGGCCATGCGCCACGGCACCATCGTTCAGGTAGCGGTAGCGCCAGTCGAAGCCAATGATCTGCACGCCCTCCAGCATGCTGTCGATCATCTGGTGGAAGCGGCGCTCGCTGGCAAGCAGCGCTTCAGCCGCGCGCCTGCGCTCGGTGATGTCGGCGATCACAGTCAGGAAGTGCAGGCCGTCGCTGGCCTCAATCGGGTTCAGGCCGATCTCGACCGGGAATTCGCTGCCGTCCTTGCGCAGCCCGAGCAGATCGCGGCCCGCGCCCATCGCACGCGCCTCGGGGCGGCCAGCGAAGCCGTGGCGCAAGGCCGGGTGCCCGCTGCGGAAGCGCGGCGGCACCAGCATTTCAACAGGCTGGCCCAGCAGCTCGGCGCGGCTGTAGCCGAACATCTGCTCGGCCGCCCGGTTCACCAGCGCAATCTGGCCGGCAAGATCCACCATCACCAGGCCGCTGGGCGACGCCTCGACAACCAGGCGGAAGCGTTCTTCGGCGCGCTCGCGCTCGCCAAGCAGCTGGACCTGCCGCATCACAACCGCAAATTGCGCCGCGATCTCCGATACAATCTGGACGTGATCCTCCAAAAACGCGGCAGGTTGCGCGCTCAGTACTTCCAGCTGGCCTAGATACAGGCCGTCGGCGATCAGCGGCTGCGCGAGACGGCTGCGAATTCCTTGCGCCAGCAGCAGCTCGATATCGCGTGTGCGCGGCGTGGCGGCGGCCAGATCGGCCGTGGTCACTGGCTTTTGCTCAAAGCAAACGGTCGCCATATCGTCTATGCTGGCACTGGCGCGGGCCTCGGTGCCCCGCTCCATCAGGCGCCACTCGCGCGCCGCGATGATCTGGGCCGGGTGCTCGTCGAACAGCGCGCGCGCGACTCGCCCGTGGTGATACGGCACCAGCATATGCAGGTCGTCGAGCGCGCTGCCAACGATCGTTTCAAGCGGGCGGCTGTTCAGGATACCCTGATCGATCGTGCGCAGCACCTGAAGACGGAGCAAACTGCGCTGCTGCTGATCGTAGATCTGCGCGCGCTCAAGTGCCTGCGCGCCGATCAGCGCCAGCGCCATAATCGCCCACAGCTGCTCGATGCCGGGCAGCGGCAGGCGGCGCCGGGCGCTTTCTTGCTCTGTTTGGGACATGCTCATCCTCGCGATTCAGGCCGAGGGACGCACGTGGCAATCGCAATGGCATTGCCGCCGATTCGCTGCTGATATGGCCCGGGGTTTCGGCTATGCTTGCGGGTACGGCGGCGTGTGGCGCCGCATTTGAACGAACCGAAACGCCAGCGTATAATACCCGATACCCGCTGCTTCGGCGAATAACAAGGTGGAGCATGATTTTACAAGCGATCGAACACGACGAGGCGAACGAACGGCCCACCACCGTCGCCGACTGCACCGTCGTGATTCCAACCTATAACGAGCGCGAAAATATTGGCGAGCTCATTCCGCGCGTGCTGGAAGTGCCGCGCTTCCGCGTGCTGGTGGTCGACGACAACTCGCCCGACGGCACCGCCGAAATTGTGCGCGACCTTGCGCGCGGCGCGCCGCGCA
>LJCR01001319.1 GCA_001399705.1 Kouleothrix aurantiaca | reverse complement strand
GCTGCAATCCTTCTTGCCGCGCTCGAATCAAACTCTGCGCAGGCGCGCCGCCCGCCGCCCGAACCGCTCAGCCCGCAGGAGCAGCGCGTGATGCGCCTGCTCGTCGCCGGGCGCTCGAATGCCGAAATTGCCGGCGAGCTTGTGGTTTCGCCTAACACCGTGAAGACGCACGTCAAAAACATCTACCGCAAGCTCGCCGTTGCCACCCGCGACGAGCTACGCACCGCCGTGCGCGAGCTGAACCTGCGCTAGCGATGCTGGGAGTAAGAAGTTAGCAGGAATGAACGGGTGGCAAGATGACAAGATGACATTGTAGTGAAAGCGTTCATCTTGTCACCCATTCATCTTGTCATCTTGTCAAACTGTTTCGCCCGATGCCACCTCGTCGGTGGGGAAGTGCTCTTCGTCGCGGTCGGCGTTGATGACGACGTTGCGCCCGACTTTGATATTGGGCGGCAGGTGCGCGCTCTTGCCCACCACCGAGACGCCGGTGTTGAGCTTTTCGGGCTCCTGCTTGTTTGGCACGGTCAGGTCGTCGCCATAGCCCAGCCGCGCGCCCGCGCCCACCACCGCGTTCTTGTCCACAATCACGCGGTCGAGCACAGCGCCCGGGCCGATCCACACGTCGTTCATAATCACGCTGTCGCGCACAATCGCGCCCGGCGAGACATACACGCCCGGCGAAAGCACCGAGCGCTCGACGCGCCCGCGCACCACCGAGCCGTTGCGGACCATGCTCTGCACCACCTGCGACTGCGGGCCGAACTTGGCCGGCGGGCGCTCTTCGCTGCGCGTGTGCACCACCCAGTGCGGGTCGTAGAGCTTGAGCGTGTTGTTCGGGTCGAGCAGCTCCATGCTGGTTTCCCAGTACGACTGGATGGTGCCGACGTCGACCCAGTAGCCCTCGAACGGGTAAGCGACGACCTTGTCGTTGCTGATCATCGCGGGGATGACGTGCTTGCCGAAATCGATGCGCGGGCTGCCGTCGCCGCCCTCGCCCAGGCGGCGCATCAGCGTGTCGGCATTAAAGACGTAGATGCCCATGCTGGCGAGCGTGCCCTTGTCGCGGTTTTTCGGCTTCTCGGTGAACTCAACGACGTTCTGCTGATCGTCCACCGTCATGATGCCGAAGCGGTCGGTTTCCTCCAGCGGCACGTGCATCACGCCCACGGTGAAGTCGGCGCGGCGCTTCTGGTGGAAGTCGATCATCGCGCTGTAGTCCATCTTGTAGATATGGTCGCCCGACAGCAGCACGACAATATCGGCGCGGCGCTCGCGAATGTAGTTGAGGTTCTGGTAGACGGCGTCGGCGGTGCCTTTGTACCAGCTTTCGTCGCGGCGGCCCTGGTAGGGCTGCAAGAGCTGCACGCCGCCGTGGCTGCGGTCGAGGTCCCAGGGTTTGCCGTTGCCGATGTGGGAATTCAGCGAGTGCGGGCGATACTGTGTCAGCACGGCGACATCGAAAATGCCCGAGTTGACGCAGTTGGAAAGGGTGAAGTCGATGATGCGGAACTTGCCGGCGAAGGGCACCGACGGCTTGGCGCGCTTTTCAGAAAGCACGCTCAGGCGTGTCCCCTCGCCTCCAGCCAGAATCATGGCAATGATTCGCACGAGGAACCTCCGACACTGGTAGGTGGGCGATATGGTGGCATGCGCGGGTACTGCGCGACAGTATACCATAGGTTGTTGGGCACGCCGATGCGCCCGAATCGGGTTCGCAGGTTGCACGTTAGAAGGTTGCAGGTTGCCGCCAGCCGACGACCAGCGACCGGCGACGTGATAGCGTCCTGAGTAGCACGAAGTGCGTATCGAAGGGCGCGGACGGGTTCGCAGGTTGCCGCCAGCCGACGACCAGCGACCGGCGACCGGCGACGTGATAGCGTCCTGAGTAGCACGAAGTGCGTATCGAAGGGCGCGGACGGGTTCGCA
>LJCR01001320.1 GCA_001399705.1 Kouleothrix aurantiaca | reverse complement strand
CCGGCTTCGACATGCGGGTGCAGCACGCCGCGCGCCAGGGTCTGACGCTGGTGGCGCGGCTGGATATTGTGCCGCAGTGGGCGCGCCCGGCCGGCAGCAGCGACCGCTACCTTGGCTCAGATCATTATGTCGATTACGCGAACTTCGTGGCGGCATTTTTGCAGCGCTACCGCCCCTATGGCCTGCGCCATGTCATCATCTGGAACGAGCCAAACCTTGCGTTTGAGTGGGGCCGCCAGCGACCCAGCGCGGCCGCCTACGCCGCGCTCTTGAAAGAGGTGTATCCACGCGCCCATGCCGCCGTGCCCGACGCGGTGGTAGTTGCGGCCGGCCTCGCACCCGTCACCGACACACGGAGCGACGGCAGCGAGCACCAGAGTGATCTCGAGTATCTTCAGCAGCTGTATGCGGCTGGCGCCGCGCCCTTCTTCGACATGCTGGCGGCGCACAGCTACGGCGGCACGCTCGCGCCCGGCACGCCGCCCGCCGCAGAAACGATCAACCTGCGCCGGGTCGAGCTGCACAAAGTTCCACTTGCCGGTCCACGGGTAGCGCGTGTCGTTCAGCAGGTCGTGGGCGTAGAACAGGTCGCCCGGGCGGATGCCCCATTCTTCCAGCGGCAGGCTCAGCCAGCCCGACTGGACATGCTGCGGGTCGAGGTTCACCACCGTGACGATGATGTTCTCGCCGTCGGGCGACTGCTTGCTGTAGGCGATGATCTGGTCGTTCGCGACGTAGTCGTTCTCAACCGCGTGGAAGCGAATGCTTTCGTTGCGCTGCAGCGCGACATTCTCGCGGCGGATGCGGTTGAGGCGCGCGACCAGCGGGCGCAGGCTGCTCAGGTTGTCGAGGTCCCACACGCGCAGCTCGTACTTTTCGTTGTCGATATATTCTTCGCGCCCGCTCACCGGCTGGAAGAGCATCAGCTCGTAAGCCGGGCCGTAGATGCCATAGCTGGCGGTCATGGTCGCGGCCATGGTCAGGCGGGCGATGAACAGCGCGCGCTCGCCGCCGTAGAACTGCGGCGTCAGAATATCGTGCGTGGTGGGCCAGAAGTTCGGGCGGAAGAACTCATGCACAGGCGTCTGCGTCAGCTCGGTCATGTATTCGGCCAGCTCGTCCTTGCCGGTGCGCCAGGCGTAGTAGGTGTACGACTGGGTGAAGCCGAGCTTGGCGAGGCGATACATGACTTTCGGGCGCGTAAAGGCCTCAGACAGAAAGATCATGTCGGGGTAGTCGCGCTTGAGCTCGCTGATACACCATTCCCAGAAGCCAAACGCCTTGGTGTGCGGGTTGTCCACGCGGAAGATCCGTACGCCCTGCTCGGCCCAGAAGGTGAAGAAGCTCTTCAGCTCTTCCCAGAGCGCCTGCCAGTCGTCGCTCTCGAAGTTGAAGGGGTAGACGTCCTGATACTTTTTGGGCGGGTTTTCGGCGTACTGGATACTGCCGTCGGGCCGCACATAGAACCAGTCGGGGTGCTCCTTCACATAAGGGTGATCGGGCGAGCACTGGAAGGCATTGTCGAGCGCGATTTCAATGCCGTAGCCGCGCGCGGCGCGCACCAGGCTGCGGAAGTCGTCGAGCGTGCCAAGCTCGGGGTGGATGCTCTTATGGCCGCCGTGCTCGTTGCCGACCGCGTAGGGGCTGCCGGGCTCGCCGTCCTTCGCGGTCGGGCTGTTGTCCTTGCCCTTGCGGAAGGTGTGCCCGATCGGGTGGATGGGGGTGAGGTAGAGCACATCGAAGCCAAGCTCGGCGATGTAGGGCAGCCGCGCCTCGACATCCTTGAAGGTGCCGTGGCGGCCTTCCTCGGTGGCGGTGTTGCGCGGGAACAGCTCGTACCAGGCGCTAAACGCCGCGCGCTCGCGATCGACGACCATGGGCAGCGCGGGCGAGGTGGTGGCGTAGCGGCGCTCGGCGTGGTGCATCATC
>LJCR01001317.1 GCA_001399705.1 Kouleothrix aurantiaca | reverse complement strand
CAGCTACGACGTTTATCTCTACGAGCGGCGCGCCGACTACGAAACGCGCACGCCGCCGCAGACACGCCAGGCCATCCCCGAAGAAGGCTCGATCGCGCCAGCCACGCGCGAGCCCGAGCTATGGGACGTGCCGGCGCCCGAGCTGCCGCCCTTTGCCGACGCCGCGCCCACGCCGATCGCCATTCCCGGCTCGCAGCACGTGATCCCGTGCAGCGAGTGCGGTGGCGCGGCGAATGTAGTGTGCAAAAACTGCCGCGGCGAAGGGTATATCGAGCGCGTGCGCAAGGTGCGCGACGCCGACGGCACCAACCGCAACGAGGCGCTCAAGGAGCAGTGCCCGATCTGCCACGGCTACGGCAAGCAGCCGTGCCCGCGCTGCGAAGGTGCCGGGCAGCTGCTGGAAGAAAAGTTCTTCACCTGGTCGCGCCACGCCAAGCAGTTCTTCAACGAAGACGACCTGACCGGCCTGCACAAGCTGACCATCCAGACGCAGGCGCAGCCGGGGTTCAGCGGGCGGATCGACCCGTATGGGGCGAAGTGGTACCAGGTCGCGCCGCTGAAAGAGCTGCTGGAAACGGCGATCGATGGCGGCGGCCCGAACGCGCGCCTGCTCACCGCCGACCTCGACATCAAGGGCGTGCCCGTCACCGAGGTCGATTACACCTACAAGGAAAAACCGCACAGCCTGACGCTGATCGGCTTCACCGACGAGGTGCGCGGCGACGCGGCCTTGTTCGATCGCGAGCGCGCGATCTTGTACGGCGGGCTGGTGGTGCTGACGCTGCTGCCGGCGCTGCTGTTCTTCCTGCGCTTCTAGCCGCGCCCTCGCAAAACAGGCCGCAAAAACCAGGAGGCCCCGCTCATATGAGCGGGGCCTCCTGGCGAAGGAGGGTGAGAAGGAGTGCTGTTACTATACCTGAGCCCGTGGTTTCATGCTATCGCGCAAAGGTCCTACTGTGGCATAGGTACGGTACTAGTCGCCACCTATGACACTTCGCAGGCATGCTATAATCGCCAGAAAAATGCGTGGAGCGAAGTGCGCGAATGAAGACAATAGTACTGGTTGGGGCCGCCGATACCGGGCGCGCACCGATCGCCGCCGCCCTGCTCAATCGCCTGCTGGGCAAAGAAACGGCCACAGTTGCGGTTGAGTCGGCTGGCGTGCTGGGCCACGATGGCGACCCGGCCGAGTCCGAGGCGCGCGACACCATGGTGCACCTGGGGCTCGATATTAGCGATCACAGCGCGCGCTCGCTCGACGATGCGCTGGCCGAGCGCGCCGACCTGCTGCTTGCGATCGACAGCGGCACGGCGCGCGTGGTGCGCGGGCGCTACCCGGCCGCCTCGGCGCGCATCGCCACGCTGGGCGAGCTTGCCAACCGCAAGCGCGACGTGCCCGATCCCTTTCGCATGCAGATCGGCGCGTGGCTGACCTATGCGCGCGAGCTGGACGACATGCTTCAGGCTGCGCTGCCCGCCGTGGCTGCTGCTCTGCTCACGCCGCCCCTGCCGGCCGCAATCGCCTTCGGTGGCGCGCTGCCCGCGCGTCTTTCGGCGCGCTTCGCGGCAACCTGCTACGCCGCGCTGGCCGCCGGCCAGCCCGTCGATCTGGCCGTCACCGCTGGCCGCTGCGCGCTGGCCGAATTTGGCGATGGGCGCGGCTGGGGCATGCCGCAGCTGCGCATGGCGCCGGGCAGCGCGCAGCTTTTTACGTTTGGGAAGGCGTGGAGTGTGCCGGCCAGCCGCTGGTGGCGCGGCGCTGCCATTGGCGGGGTGGGAGCCGTTGTGGCTGGCGCGCTGGCGCTGGGCATGCCGCAGCTTCGTGGCGCGCAGGCCTTTGTCTTCACCACCCAGTCGCTTGCGCCCACCGCAGCGCTGGCGGTGCTGCCCAGCCCGTCGGTGCGGCCAACAGCTGCGCCCACGCTTTGGGC
>LJCR01001316.1 GCA_001399705.1 Kouleothrix aurantiaca | reverse complement strand
CGTATGGGTAAGAAAAGCTTAGCTCAGGCCGCTATTGATCGAGCTGAAGACCTGGCTGACCTTGCCGCCGAGCAGGGTCAGAATACCGATAACAACAATGGCAATGAGCACCAGGATCAGCGCATACTCGACCAGGCCCTGTCCTTCTTCCTTAGCGAAAAAACTGCGAAGCATTGAGATTGTTCCTTTCGACTTAGATGATGAGTGCGACGTAGAACGTTTCTACACCACTATAATCGCACATCTGCCCGGGGCTTTCAATAGGTCGATAGTACCAATAGTTAAAAGTACTAAACTATTACGAATATCATCCTAAAGTAATGGCTGGCTGGGTAAATGCCGGCTGCGAAACGGCAAAAAAACACCGCCGCCACGCAAATTGCGTGGCGGCGGTGAGAAGTTCCGATATGGTAAAGCCTAGCTCAGACCGCTGTTGATCGAGCTGAAGACCTGGCTGACCTTGCCGCCGAGCAGAGTCAGAATACCGATAACAACAATAGCGATGAGCACCAGGATCAGCGCGTACTCGACCAGGCCCTGACCTTCTTCTTTAGCGAAAAAACTGCGAAGCATTGCTGTGGATCCCCTTTCGTGGTAAAGTTACAAAGACCGCTGAACAACTAACATCAGTATTATGCCATCTGATCCCTTCTATCTCAATGGCTCATAGGTACTATTCTCTACTATGCTTTGTCGGTGGTTTCACGAGCGCAAGCTAGTACATAAAGGCTAGTGACGCAGGGCGCCACTGCTTCGGCGGCGATGCTATGCAACAGATTTTTCGCCCTTTTCAATCAGAAGGCTCGAACACACCAATGCAGCCGGGGAGTTTGCTGCGCCGCTTGCGCGAAGAGCCGCAAGACGCTATCAGTCGTATTGCTGGCGAGATTGGCCCGCGCGCGGCTACGTCGCTTGGCGAGGCGCAGGCGGCTGCCTACCTTGATGGGCGGATGCGCCGCGCTGGCTTGCGTGTGTCGGCGGATGCGTTTCGCGCGCCGGTTGGTGTGGGCTGGGACGGGGTGGTGATTGCGCTGCTGGCCCTGGTTGGCGTGGCGCTGTATTACTGGCTGCCAATTCCTTCGCTGGCGCTTGCGCTGTGGAATACTGTGCTGGCGGCGGTAGGCTGGTGGCGGCCGGCGGCGCCGCTGCTGCAGCGCAAGCGGCCGAGCCAGAATGTGATTGCCACGCGGGCACTTAACAGCCTGCCGCGCTGGCGCGTGGTGCTGCTTGCGCCGCTCGATTCGCCGCCAGTGGCCGGGCCGCTGGTTCGGGCATTGGCTGTGCCGCCGCGCCAGCTATTTGGGCGGCTGCTGGCCTGCACCGTGATCGCGCTGCTGTGTGTGGGCGCGTTTTTTGGCCCGGTGGAGCTGCGGCGCGTGTTATGGTACCTGCAGTTTGTGGGGGTGGCGTATTTGCTGCTGCTGGCCGCGCTCGATGCATGGCTGGCGCGCGCACCCGCGACGGCGGGGGCTGCGAACCATGCGGGCGCGCTCGCTACGTTGCTGCAATGCGCTGACACCCTGGCGGCGCTTGAGCATACCGAGCTGTGGGCGGTTGCGCTTGGCGCGAGCGCGGGCGGCGCAGGCATGGCCGATCTGCTGCGGCGCTACCCGTTTGATCGCGCAATGACACTGTTTGTCGGGCTTGAGTCGCTGGGCGGCGGGCGGCCGAGCTTTGCCACGCGCGAAGGGCGGCTGCCACCACGCCCGGCCGATGCGCTCTTGTTGCGGCTGGCCGCCGAGGCCGACGCCGCCGACCCGCTGATCAATGCCGAGCCGCGCCTGTATACGAGCGAGCCGACGCTGCTTGCCCCGCTGCGCCGGGCCGGATTCCGCACCCTGACGCTGATTGGCCTGGATGCCGAAGGCCAGCCGGCTTTGCGCGGCAGCGCGGACGATACGCCCGAGCAGATTGATGGCGCGGCGCTAGAC
>LJCR01001315.1 GCA_001399705.1 Kouleothrix aurantiaca | reverse complement strand
CGCTGGCGCTGCTGCTCGATCTGCAGATCGAAACCGTGGCCACGCGCGTCAACAGCTACTGGATCTGGCACGACAGCGGCTTTTACTACGGCGTGCCCACCGCAAACTTCGTGGCGTGGTAGCTGGTGGGCCTGCTGATGGCGCTGGTGGTGGCGCGCATCCTGCCGCGCGCACAGATCACGCCGCTGCGGCTGGGCCGCCGCATGCCGCCAAGCGCGGCTGGCATCCCGGCGGCGCTGTATATGCTGAGCACGCTTATGTTCACGGTGGTGAACCTGATGCGCGGCTACCCGCTGGCCGGCCTGATCGGGCTGGGCGTGCTGCTGGGCGCGGCGCTGTGGCTGCTGCCGCTCGGGCTGGTGGCCTATGGCGCAGTGGTGTGGCTGCGCGCCCACGACCTCACACTGGTGACGCAGGCGCAGCGCCCCACGCGCCCGCGCCTTTCCAGCCCAACCTTTCGCGCGCAGCTTGAGGCGATTGCGCGCACGCAGCAAGAGATCGGGCGCAGCGTGGGGCAGGCCAGCGGCGCGCTCGGGCGTCTGCTGCTGCCAGTGAACGAGCAGTCGCGCGAGCTGCTTGCGGAAGCGTACACACTGTGCGACAAAGGCCAGATCATCGAGAGCTACCTGGCGACGCGCAACCCGCGCGCCTTGCAGGATCAGATCAGCGGCATCGACCGGCAGCTCGCCAGCATGCAGGATGCCTATACCCGCCAGCAGCTTGAGCAAACCCGCCAGGCGCTGGCCGAGCGCCAGCAAAACGGGCGCGATCTCGAAACCTTCACCGGGCGAATCACCGCGCAGCTGCAAAATATTTCGGCCAACCTCGACAATGTGCTGGCCGAAACGGTGCGCCTGCGCACCGCCGACGCGGTGAGCGCCGACGCGGCCACCAACCAGGTGGCGCAGCGCCTGAGCGACCTGAAGGCTGACATGGACGCATTTCAGCAAATTCTCGATACAGCAATCACACAAACCAGCGCGCAGCCGTAGCCAGGCCGCAATTTTCGTGTATACTCACCACACAACACATGCATCCGCTGCAGGCGCACACGCCCTGCTTGAATGGGTGGCCTGCCTGCCCAGATGATGATATTACAGCGTATGAGCGAAATGCCCACGACCCCGCGCGTCGCACTGGCCGTGCCGGGCGCTGCCACTGATACAGCGCCATCTTTCAGCAAGCGCACCAAGCTGGAGGCGCGCAAATTCAACTTTTTCTATGGAACATTCCAGGCGCTACTCGATGTCAGCCTGGCAATACCCGAACGGAACATCACTGCGATTATTGGGCCATCGGGCTGCGGAAAATCGACATTTCTCCGCGCGATTAATCGCATGCACGATGAAACACCCGGCGCGCATGGCGAAGGCGAGCTGCTGCTCGAAGGGCAGAATATCTACAACCCGGGAACCGACCCGGTGATGCTGCGGCGGCGGATTGGCATGGTCTTCCAGCGACCGAATGTGTTCGCCAAATCGATCTTCGACAATGTGGCGTTTGGCCTGCGCGTAGCGGGCTGGCGCGACCGCCAGCAGATCGCCGAGCGTGCCGAGCAGGCGCTACACCAGGCCGGCCTGTGGGATGAGGTGAAAGACAAGCTGCAAAGCTCGGCGCTCGGGCTTTCGGGCGGGCAGCAGCAGCGCCTGTGCATTGCGCGCGCCATTGCGCCCAACCCAGATGTGCTGCTGATGGACGAGCCCTGCTCAGCGCTTGACCCGATAGCGACACTGAAAGTCGAAGAGCTGATGTTCGACTTGCGCAATCAGTACACGATTGTGATCGTGACGCATAATATGCAGCAGGCTGCCCGCGCTTCCGACGACACGGCTTTCATGCTGATGAACCCGACCACGCGCGCCGGCCAGCTGATTGAGTTTGGGCCGACCAACCAGATTTTCACGCGCCCCACCGACAAGCGCACCGAAGATT
>LJCR01001314.1 GCA_001399705.1 Kouleothrix aurantiaca | reverse complement strand
GCCGCGATGTAGCCCACGTCGGCGGTCGGGAAGACCACATCCTGGATCTCGCTGATGTTGGCGCCCGGCAGCGTAACGAGGCTCCAGGTCTCGCCGCCATTCTCCGTCACGCGCACCACGCCCGCGCTGTCGCCCGTCCAGACAATCAGGGGCGAGACGACGGCCAGCGCCTGCACGCTGGCCGATCCCTGCGTGCCCGTGGTGGCCGCCCAGGTCTGCCCGCGATTTGTGCTCTTCAGGCTCGCGCCCGCCGCGCCGACCGCGTACAGGGTCGCGCCCACGCCCCGGATACGCAGCAGGTTCTGCACGGTCGCATTGCCGCTGCTCTGCACGGTCACGCCCGAGAGGATGTCGGTGGCAAGATAGATGTAGCCGCCGTCGGCGGCGAAGTAGACGCGGCTCGGGCTTTCGACATACACATCGTTCGGGGTCTTGCTGGCCACAAAGCCCGCCGACACCTTGGTCCAGCTGCCCGGCGCGCCCGTGAGCTGGTTGATCGGCGCGACGTAGTAGGCGTTCTCACTCTTTGCCAGCACCAGCAGATACTGGCCGACGATCTCAATGGCGTTGGTCAGCACGCCGACGCCCAGGCCGGTGAGTGCGCTGGCCGTCCAGGTTGCGCCGCCGTCCGTGCTATACAGCACTTTGGCATTCACGGCGGATGATCCGCCCGCCGTCTGCTGCAGGGCGTAGATCCAGCGGGTGCCGTCGTTGGCCGCGCCGCAATCACTACACGCCTGGAAGCCACCGTACACAATATCGACCACTTCGGTCGTCACATCCACGGCCGCCAGTTCGCCCAGCGTGAGCTGGCCGACGCTGTACACGTCGCCCATCCAGGAGAAGCTGACGTCCGCCGTCGACTCGTCGCTGCTGTCGAACGGGGTGCGGCCCTTGTAGCTCTTGTCGCTGGCAATGCCCTGGGAGGCAATCAGCAGCGTCTCCCAGCCGTTCAGGGGATCGGCGGGGTCCTTGCACAGCCCGATGCTCTCGTAGATCGAGATCGGGCAGTCGAGCCGCAGCTGATACCAGGGCACGCCGCCAAACTTCTGCTTGAAGGTGACGGTCGCGTTGGGGATGTCGGGGGCGTCGTAGGTCGCGCCGACGCGCTTGTACAGCCCGCGCCGCCGCGGGTCGTTGACGTTAATGGCCGTGACGCCGCCGCGATCGGGGCGGCTGATATCGCCCATCATCAGATACTGCTCGTCGGCGCCGGCAAAGCGCACAAGGTTCGA
Organism: Kouleothrix aurantiaca; assembly: GCA_001399705.1. Lineage (GTDB taxonomy): Bacteria > Chloroflexota > Chloroflexia > Chloroflexales > Roseiflexaceae > Kouleothrix > Kouleothrix aurantiaca. The sequence continues at coordinate 702 of LJCR01001314.1, read as the reverse complement.
CGGGGCCGGGCCGCCGCGCTGCGTAAAGGCGCGGATGTAGTTCTGGGTGACGACTTCGTTGCTCTGGGTTGGCATGGGGGGTCTCCTTTACGCGGTGATGCCGCGCCGTAGTAGATACTCCTGGGCAATCTTCCAGGCCATCACATGGCCGCGCCGGGTGCCAAACGGATTGTCGAGATCGCGCGCACTGACCTGGTAGCGCTCGGTGGTGGTGCTTTGCAGCGTCAGGTCCTGCTGGAGCATGTGCAGCCGCCTGTTGCTTTCGCGGCAGGCGCAGATGCGCTGCTTCAGCTCGGCCGCGGCCAGCGCGACGACGGCCTGCCGCAGATGCGGCGCTACCTGCCCGTCGGCCTCCAGCGGGTAGCCGGCCAGGTAGCGCAGGATGACGCGATCGGGATCGGGCGCGCAGCCGTCGCACGGGGTCTGTGCCCACGTGCCCGTGCTGGCGTCGTACGTCGCCGCCGCCGGCGTCAGCAGCCCCAGCGTCCGGTCACGGATGCCCGCGCGCGCCACCAACGGCCCGATGCTGCCGGGGTCGGTGCTGCCGCTCGGGCCACAGCCCCACCAGCCGCCACACGCCGCCGACTCGTAGACCAGCGTGGCCTGGCTGGTGTCCACGGTGGTCCCGTCGCCGTTCGTGGTGCGCTGGTAGACCTCCAGCGTGGTGACAAACTTAGTGGCGTCACTCGGGTCGATCGGGCG
>LJCR01001313.1 GCA_001399705.1 Kouleothrix aurantiaca | reverse complement strand
TTTCGCCACCTTCTGGGGCTGGTTTTTCGCGCGCCGCGGCGAGCGCCTGTGGGCCGCGGCAGTATGCTTCTGCATCTACTTCTTCGCGCCATTCATCGCCGCGCGCTACGAGTCGTGCGCGGTGGTGTGGGGGCAGTATGGCCCGGGCGGCTGCTTTACGGCCACCGCCGAGGCCCGCCAGATCGCCAACGAGGCCAAGCACGCCCTGTACTTCCAGGCAATTGTCGTTGTGCATGTGCTGGCGGCGCTGGCCGTGGCTTTGCAGCGCGCCCTGAGTCGTAGTACAATTTCAGTGCGGCCCCCCCACCCCGAAGCTGAACCATCCAACGGCTAACGCGCAACTACCGATTGCCCGCGCTTACCAGCCGAGAGATTGGCACGACGCTTTTGCATCACCGCCACCCACGCACGCTGGCGCCAGGGAGGAATGACTCTATGTCACGCCCGACACACGCCGGCATTCGCGAGCGGGTTGAAGCAGACGAGCACGAGCGGCTTTCGCCACTCGCGGCCATGAGCGACGCGGCCGTGCGCGACCGGCCCGAAGACGAGTCGCCGGTGCGCACACGCTTTCAGCGCGACCGCGACCGCATCTTGCACTCCAAGCCGTTTCGCCGGCTGAAACATAAGACGCAGGTCTTTATCGCGCCGCTTGGCGATCACTACCGCACGCGGCTCACGCACACGCTGGAGGTGACGCAGATCGCCCGCACCGTCGCGCGCGCACTGCGCCTGAACGAAGATTTAGTGGAAGCGATCGGCCTGGGGCACGACCTCGGGCACGCGCCGTTCGGCCACGCCGGCGAGGCCGCGATCTCGCACGCGCAGGGCCACTCATTCCGCCACAACGAGCAAAGCCGCCGCGTGGTGGAGGTGCTGGAGAAAGACGGCGTGGGCCTGAACCTGACCTACGCCGTGCGCGAGGGCATCTACCTGCACTCCAAAGCCCGCCGTGATATCATGGCGACGGCCTGGGGCGTGGCGAGCACGCTGGAAGGGCAGATCATCAAGATCGCCGACTCAATCGCCTATATCAACCACGACATCGACGACGCCCTGCGCGCGGGTTTGCTCCAGCCAAGCGACCTGCCCGCCGATGCGGTGGCGGTGCTGGGCGACACGCACGCGCTGCGTATCAACACCATGGTGTGCGACCTGATCGACTATAACTGGTGGGCCAGCGGCGCAGGCGCGCCGCCCGACCCACCGCTGCTGGCGATGAGCCCGCACACGCTGGCGGCCACCAACGCCCTGCGCGAGTATATGTACCAGAACGTCTACCTCGACTCGCGCGCCAAGGCCGACGACCAGAAAGTGCGCCAGATGATCGACCTGCTGTACCGCCATTTCGTGGCGCATCCCGAGCAGCTCCCGCCCGACCTGCTGCGCATCAACGCCGAGCGCAGCGAGCCGAGCGAGCGCGCCGTGGTCGATTTCATCGCCGGCATGACCGACCGCTACGCGATCAAAATCTTCAACGACCTGTATATCCCGCGCACGTGGGGAGCGTGACCGCAGCCAGCAGCAGGCAGCGCGCAGGTACAATGTAAAACATTGATTTCACGGTAATTACTGCCAGCTGCCCACTGCCAACTGCCAACTGCCGACCGCCAACTGCCAACTGCCTACCGCCAACTGCTAACTGCCAACTGCTAACTGCCTACTGCCGACCGCTAACTGCCAACTGCCTACTGCACTATGTCAACAGTCATCGACACAATCAAAGAGCGCATCGACGTTGTCGATTTCATCTCGGCCTACGTAAACCTGCGCAAGACGGGCCGGAACTTCGTGGGCTTCTGCCCCTTCCACCCGAACACCAAGTCGCCAGCGTTCTACGGGTTTCCCGAAATGCAGAGCTACCACTGCTTTGGCTGCAAAGCCTCGGGCACGGTCTTCGACTTCCTGATGCAGCGCGAAGGGCTCGACTTTCGCGG
>LJCR01001312.1 GCA_001399705.1 Kouleothrix aurantiaca | reverse complement strand
GCGTGTGGCTGCCCAGCGCGCTGCTCACCGGCATTGGCGTGTCGCTGATTATGCCGATTCTGGGCGGCGCCGCCGTGCAAAACCTGCCGCCCACAAAGCTGGCGGTTGGCAGTGGTGTGAATCAGGCCATCCGTCAGTTTGGTACTGTGCTGGGCGTCTCGCTAACCTTCGCGATCCTGGGCGATGCGCCAAGCGCGGTTGCGCCCTTCCACGGCATCTACCTGCTGATGATCTTCAGCGGCCTGAGTGTGACGCTGCTGAGCCTGGGGCTGCGCGCGCGTGCGCCGGGCGCGCCACGTGAGTTCGCACAGCCGCACATCAGCTTCGAGTAGCACGGCCAGAGTTCCTGAAAACTACCGTTCGATGGGGGCACGGGCGGTTTTGCCGCTCGTGCCCTCATTTCCTAAGCCCTGCACTAAACGCGCACTAATTCGTGCAGGGGCGCACATCGACCGGCGCACCGAAGGTCGTATCCTGCTGCGTGGCATACGCGTCGCAGCAGAAATCGTAGGGTCCGCCGCGCAGCTTGCTATACTCGTGCGCAAAGGTATTCTGGATGTCGGCGCTGAAAAATGGCACCGGGTTGAGCGCAATGCCCGAGTTCTTCGCCGCCTGGCCCGGGTCGCGGTTGCCAAGCAGCGCAGCCGGCACCGGGCGCAGCTCGAAGTGAACATGCCCGCCATTGTATTCGCCCGACAGCGCCAGCAGGTCGCCCGGCTTCACAAACTGCCCGCGCTGCGCAATGGTCTTCGAGCAATGGCCATACACGGCATACACGTTGCCGTAGCGCACCAGAACGACAAGTGGCGGGCAGCCGCCAAACGGAACCAGCGCTTTGTTGCCGGGGTCGCCAGCGGCCACCACCAGGCCGTAACCAATCGAAAGCAGCTGCGTGCCAACCGGCAGCATGAAGTCCATTCCCGAATGCCGGCCCTGCGTGTTTTTGTAGAAATCGCCGCGGTGCTGCACCGAGAACTTGGTGTAGCCGTAGGGCTGCCCGAGGCGCGGGGCCGAAGCGAAGGGCAGCACATAGAAGGTGTGGCGCTGGTCGCTCAGCGGCTCGTCAACCTGGTCGCGCGGGGCGGCTGGCTGTGCCGGCGCGGGGGCGGTAACTGATGCTGTTACGGTGTTTACTGCGGCGGCAGCGGGCGCGATGACGGGCAAGCCGCTCAGGCGCTTGATCGGGCCATCCTTCGCGGCGTAGAGTGTGTCGCAGGCAAACACCTGCATGGTGAACGGGTTGCCTTCGAAATCGATCGCATACACGCCGCTGAGCGGCGCGCCGAGCTTCTGGCTGCTGGCAAGCTGCTGCATGGGCGCATTGGCATCGTAGGCCGCGCCAGAGATCTTGTAGGTTTCGGTCCACAGCCCTTCGCGCAGTGGCCCGGCCGGCTCGTCGCTGAGCCGCCGCACATCGCCCCAGTTGGTTTTGCTTTCGTTGGCCATGTTATAGGGCGTGTACAGCGTGTCGCACGAAAACACCTGCATTGCGACCTTCTGGCCGCTGATCGTGGTGGCGTAGCCCGCGCCCAGCGGCAGGCCAAGTTTGTCGCGCACTGCTCGCTGGTGAAAGGACTGGTTGTCATGGAGCGCGCCGCCAGCCGCCGCGTAGCCCGCTTCGAGGATCAGGCGCGCCGCGCTGCTGCCCGCCGCCGGGATTGCGCCATTCAGCGCGCTGTTCAGGCTTTGCACCTCGCCCCACTTGGGAATTTCGTTAAACAAAACGTCGCGCGCAAAGGGCTGGAAGCCATAAGTTTTGCCGCCGAACGACACCTGCCTGGCTTTGGTGGCGCTTTGGGCCAGCGGTGCGCCGAGGTTATTTTTCGCCGCGTACTGGTGAAACGACCAGTCGCTGCGGAAGCCTTCGCCACGGTAGCGGTACGTTTCGCCCAGCAAAAACGACCGCAGCCGCGCCTGCGATTCGGGATCGTCGTCGCT
>LJCR01001311.1 GCA_001399705.1 Kouleothrix aurantiaca | reverse complement strand
AGCCAGGCCACGGGCACACACTGGATTCTGGATGGCTCGGCGGCGGGCGATGGCCTGGGCCTGGCGCTTGTGCTTGGCCACCTGCAGTTTGGGAATTTTGGGCGCTTCACCAACAACATCCAGAGCGCCCAGAACGTCGCAGATGGCAAGTGGCACTTCGTTGCGGCAACCCACAGCATCACCAACGCCGTCCAGCTCTATATCGACGGCAGCGCAATCATCGACCAGCCCGCAAGCATGCCCGCGCTGCCGCTCAACGCCGCGCCCGACATCCGCCTGGGCGGGCTGCGCGCGGGCGGCAGCGCCTTCGCCGGCCTGCTCGATCAGCTCAGCATCTATCGCTCGGTGCTCAGCCCGGCCAGCGTGAAAAGCCTGTTCAACAATGGCGTTGCGCCAGCCTGCATGGCCGCCGCGCCCGCTTTTCCGCCCACGTCTGCGGCGCTGGCCTACGCCGCGCTCGATCTCCACGCGCTCGATCCGCGCGGAGCAGGCCCGTTCGATGCCAGCGCGGCGCTCACGCTCACCGTCGATCTCGCGCCGCCCAGCTCGCGCGTGGTGCTGCCAAGCAACCCGCAGACGGGCAGGGCGTTTGTGCGCGCACCCGGCGGCGCCAACCCGATCGTTGTCATTGGCGGCAGCGCCGACGACAATACCGCCATTGCCCGGGTTGACGTAAATGTGGATGGCGCGGGCTGGCAGCCGGCCAGTGGCGCCGCGAGCTGGGCGTTCAACCTCAGCGCGACGCCGGGCCTGCACAGCATCCAGACGCGCGCCACTGACGTTGCCGGCAATGTCGAAACGCCCGCCGCGCCGCTCGCCTTGCAGATTGACGACACGCCGCCGCAGCTGGCGATTGCCGTCGATCGAGCGCCTACCGTGCCCACGCGCGCCGCCGATGGCCGCTGGCGCGTCCACGTCGCAGGATCGGCCACCGACCCGGCGGGCACCAGCGATGTTGCCTCGGCGGCGGTGCTGCTGCAAAGCCACAACCCCGACGCGCCAAACAGCGGCTGGCAGGCGGCTGCATTCCAGGGCGCCTTCTGGTCGGTCGACTATGCGTTGCCGGCCGGCCTGCCCGACCCAAGCGGCACCTACACGCTCACCGTGCGCGCCGACGATCTGGCCGGCAATAGCGCCCAGCTCAGCAACACGCTGCAGCTCGACGCGGCCGGGCCGGTCGCCTCGCTCAGCACCCGCGATTCCACCACGGCGATCTTCACGCACACGGCCGCGCTCACCGGCCTCGTGAGCGATACCACCGGGCTGGCCAGCGCAGACGTAGCCTTTGTGCCGCTTCAGCAGGTGCTGGCACTGTCGGGAACAATGCTGCTCTTGCCCTTCGACGAGCCGACCGGCACAGGCTGGTTCGCCGACACAAGCACGCGCCACAGCAATGCTGCCTGTGTGGCAGGGACGGCCTGCCCGGCAGCCGGTGTGCCCGGTCGCATCGAGCGCGCCGTGAGCTTTGGCGGCCAGTCGCTGCTGGCGGTGCCGAATTCGGATGCGCTGAACTTCGGCGCGGGCGCTGCTTTGAGCCTGCAGGCCTGGGTGCAGCCCGCACCGGGTGGCGCAGCCGCCCAGCAGCTCGCGGCGAAGGTGGCGGGCGGGCAGGGCTACCAGCTCGATCTGCTGGATGGCGTCGCCAGCTTCACGCTGAACGGCACGCGCATTGCGGGCGGCCCCGACCTGCGCGACGGCCAGTGGCACCAGCTGCTCGCCGTGGCCGACGGCAGCCAGGCTACGCTCTACGTGGATGGCAGCGTGGTGGGCAGCGCCCCCGCCTCGGGTGGCACCGCCAACAGCGCCGACCTCGCGCTTGGCGCAGGCTACAGCGGCGCGCTCGACCAGGTGGCGCTGTGGGCCCGCGCGCTGCTGCCCGCCGACGTGGCCGCGCTGCGCGCAAACGCCGATGTGCCGTGGCAGCCGGCCGTGCTGTCGC
>LJCR01001310.1 GCA_001399705.1 Kouleothrix aurantiaca | reverse complement strand
TGGCAAGTATCCAGACCGTGCTGAAAACGGGCCAGAAGATCGAAAACGAAGCCCAGACGCAAAACGGCATCTGGCTGTTGCAGCGCATTCTCCCGTACCTGAACGACAAGCAGGAAGTAAAAGGCGTTATTCTCACGTTCACCGATGTCACCAAGCTCAAAAACAACGAAAGCCAGCTGCGCACGCTCTTCGAACTCCTGCCGGTGGGCGTCACCATTCTCGATAAGGATCGGCACGTGGTCGAAGCCAACAGGCGCTCGAAAAAACCATTTCGCTCAGCCGAAGTGACTTGCTTGATGGGAGGTACGGGCAGCGCAGCTACATCCGCCCCGATGGTTCGCCCATGCCGGCGGAAGAATTTGCCTCGGCCCGCGTGCTCCGTGAACAAACGGCGGTGTCCAATATTGAAACAGGCATTCGCAAGGAAAACGGCACCCTGGTGTGGACCAACGTCAGCGCCGCGCCGCTGCCCGATGGCGGCCTGGTTGTCGTGACGGCCGACATCACCGAGCGCAAACAGGCCGAGCAGGATTTGCAGCGCTGGGCCGAAATCTTCCGCAACGTGGCGTGGGGAGTGGTACTTGGCAGCGCGGATGGCACCACGATCGAGCTGACGAACCCGGCGTTTGCCGCCATGCACGGCTATACCGAAACCGAACTCGTGGGCGCGCCGATCACAAGCGTCTTTGCGCCTGAGGCGCGGGCAGATTTACCGAGGCACATCAGCCTCGCGCATGAACGTGGCCACCACGCGTTTGAAACAAAGCACGTGCACCGCGATGGCACAGTGTTCCCGGTTGCGCTGGATATTGTCGCGGTGAAGGACGACGCCGGCACGGTGCGCTACCGCATCGTCAGCGTTCAAAATCTCAGCGAGCAGACGCGCATGCAGACCGAGCAGCGGGAAAGCGAAGCACGGCTGGCGACGATCATCGACTCGGCCATGGATGCCGTGATCAGCGTGGACGAAGAACAACGCGTGACTGTGTTCAACCCATCGGCCGAAGCCATTTTCATGTATTCTGCCGACGAGGTGCTGGGCCAGCCGCTCGCCATGCTCATCCCCGAGCGCTTCCGCGAGGCGCACCGCGCCGACGTTGCCGCCTTCGGCAAGACCCACGTCACAACCCGCAGCATGGGGCGGCTGGGCTCGTTACGCGGCCTGCGAAGCACGGGCGAAGAATTCCCGATCGAGGCGTCGATCTCGCATACCGAGCGAAACGGGCAGCATTTTTTCACCGTGATTCTGCGCGATATTACCGAGCGCCACCGCGCGGAGGCCAAGCTGCGCGAAAGCGAGGAGAAGTACCGCGGCTTGCTGGAAAGCCTCGATAACTCGGTGGTGATGGTGGATGCCGATGGCCGGTTCAACTTCGCAAATGATGAGGCTGCCAGGCAACTCGGCAGCAGCGCCGCCGACATAGTCGGCAAAACCATGCACGAGCTGTTCCCGCAGGAATATGCCGACCGCCAGATGGACACCGTGCGCCAGGTTTTCCGTGAAGACGCGCCGCTGCTTTTGGAAAGGCAGAGCTTCACGGGCGGCCGTGTGCGCTGGTATCGCACCACCATCCAACCGCTGCACGATGATGCCGGCAACGTTGCTTTTGCGCTGATCAACACCACCGACATCACAGATCTCAAACACGCCCAACACGAGCTGGAAGAATTCAACCGCACGCTCGAGCAGCGTGTGGAAGAGCGCACCGCCGAAGTGCGGCAGGCCAGCCAGGCCCTGGAGCAAGCCTCGCGCGCGAAAGACGCCTTTCTGGCCAACATGAGCCACGAGCTGCGCACACCGCTCAATGGCATCCTGGGCAGCTCAGAGATCCTGCTCGCCGGCTATCGCGGCCACCTCAACGAGCGCCAGCGCACCTTTATCAGCACGATCGATGCGAGCGGGCGGCACCTGCTGAGCCTGATCAACGACATTCTCGATT
>LJCR01000131.1 GCA_001399705.1 Kouleothrix aurantiaca | reverse complement strand
GCAGCGGGCTGTGATCTACAACTCGCAAACCTGCAACCTGCAAACCTGAAACTTGGCAACCAACAAACTTGGCAACCAACAAATCTACAAAACCTTTGCGCCCTTCGCGTTCTTTGCGGTAAAATATTCCGTCGTCAGTCGTCACGCAACCTTCGAACCTGCAACCTGCAACCTGTAACTCAAAACCCTCCGTGCCTCTGTGTCTCCGTGGTGAATTTTCCAGTCGTCGGTGGTCCGTTGTCGGTCATCACGCAACATGCAACCCGGAAACCTACCCCCGCATTTCCATCAAATTGCCCGATTCATAGCGGCGCAGGCCCACGTAGAACACCAGCACGCCCGCCGCCAGCACGCCCATCAGGAGGTAGCCGGCGTGGCCGATGCTCGAATAGGCCAGCATGCGCTTCACATTGGTCTGCGCCACCGCTGAGACATTGCCGATCACCATGGTCACGGCGGCCAGCAGCGCCAGGATGATGCTCCAGGTGGCGAACTGCGAGCCGAGCGCCACCAGCAGCAGCCGCGCCAGCGCCGCAAAGCCCGCGCCCTTGGTGCCAACCGACATAAACGCCGCCACCGGCGTTGGCGAGCCTTCATAGACATCGGGCGTCCACATATGGAAGGGCGCCATCGAGATCTTGTAGCCAAAGCCGATGATCACCAGCGCCGCGCCGGCCAGCATAAACGCCACATCGTCGGCGGCCAGCCCGCTGCCAAGCTTCTCGGCAATGCCCGCCAGGCTCGAGGTGCCGGTCGCGCCGTACAGCAGCGCAATGCCAAACACCAGGAAGCCAGCCGCAAACGCGCCGATCAGCAGGTACTTCATCGCCGCCTCTTCCGAGGTGAGGCGCGGGTAGGCGAAACCAGCCAGCACATACAGCGTGATCGACAGCAGCTCAAGGCCCAGGAACAGCACGATCAGGTCGGTGCCCTGCGCCAGCAGCATCATGCCGCCAAGCGCGAACAGAAGCAGCGCGTAGTACTCGCCGCGCTCGATGCCCTGGCGCGGCAGGTAGTCGAGCGAGATGATGATCGTGATCGCAGTGCTGAGCAGGAAGATCCAGTTCAGCGTGAGCGCGAAGTTATCGAGCACCAGCATGCCATTGAAGGTGCTGCCGTTCAGGCCCCAGGCGGGAATGCCGGCCGCACCCGCCACCACCACGCCAGCCAGCGCCAGGTAGCCAATGATGCGCTTGCTGCCCGCGCCCACAAACAGGTCGACCAGCAGGAGCAGCATGGCCCAGCCAAACACGATCAGCAGCTGGAGCGACACGCCAAGGTCAATCGGGGGAATTTGAATATCAGGCATAAGGAAACCTTCTCAATTGGCTCAGCGTACTGCCGCAACTACGGCCGTGAGCTGCTGCGCGATCTGCTCGACCGCCGGCTGCATCGGCGCAAACATAAAGTTCGGGTACAGGCCAATCGCCACGATCGGCACCAGCAGCAGCGCCAGCAGCGCGATCTCGCGCGGCGTGATATCGGCCAGCGCGGCGTTTTCCGGGTTCGTCACGTCGCCCATAAACGTCAGGCGGAACATGCGCAGCAGGTAGGTTGCCGCGAAGATCACACCAATCACCGCAAACGCCACAAACCCGCCGCCGAGCGCATCCGACAGGTAGGCGCCCTGCATAATCGTGTATTCGCCAACAAAGCCGTTCAGGCCCGGTAAGCCCACCGACGACATCACCATCGCCAGCGCGAGGCCGCCATAGATCGGCATCACCTTCCACAGCCCGCCAAACGCCGCCATCTCGCGCGTATGCCGCCGCTCGTAGATATAGCCGACGACCAGGAACAGCGCGCCAGTCGAAAGGCCGTGGTTGATCATCTGGATGATCGCGCCCGAGATGCCGGCCTGGTTCAGCGAGAAGATGCCCAGCACCACAAAGCCCAGGTGGCTCACCGACGAGTAGGCCACCAGCTTTTTCATGTCGGTCTGCGCAAACGAGACCATCGCGCCATACAGAATACCAATTACGGCCAGCACGCCAATCGCCGGCGCGGCCCAGCGCGAGGCCTCGGGGAAGAGCTGCAGGTTGAAGCGGATCAGGCCGTAGCCGCCGAGCTTCAGCATCACGCCGGCCAGGATCACCGAGCCAGCGGTTGGCGCTTCGGTGTGCGCCAGCGGCAGCCAGGTGTGGAAGGGCCACAGCGGCACTTTGATTGCGAAGGCCAGGAAGAACGAGGCAAACAGCAGCCGGCCGACCGTCGGGTCGATCTTCAGCGTGCCGTTCGCAACATTCTGCTGCAAGGTGGCGATGTCGAAGGTGCGGGCGTTTGCGGGCTGCAGCAGGTACAGGGCAATAATGCCCAGCAGCATAAACACCGAGCCGGCAAACGTGTACAGAAAGAACTTGGTGGCCGCGCGCACGCGGTTTGCACTGCCCCAGATGCCGATCAGCAGGTACATCGGCAGCACAGCCAGCTCGTAAAACACAAAGAACAGGAACAGGTCGATCGACACGAACACGCCGTACACACCGGCGGTGAGCACCAGCAGCAAAATCCAGTACTCGCGGGCGCGATCTTCGATGTTCCAGCTCATCAACGCGCCTGTGAAGATCACAAAGCCATTGAGGATGAGCATGGGCATGCTGATGCCATCCACGCCAAGCAGGTAGCTGATACCGACTTGCGGCAGCCAGGGCAACTCTTCAACAAACTGGAGCTTCTGCGCGCTGGAGTAGTCGTAGCCGAAGAATAGCAGCAGCGACAGCACCAGCGATACGAAGGCGAAGATCGTGCCAACCATCCGAATGGCATACTTCTGTTCAGGCTTCAGGAACATCATGATCACCGCAGGGATGAGCATGCTGAGCCAGATCAGGCTGAGCCAGGGCACGCCGGGCAGGATCGCGTTAAGATCATACAGATGCATAGGTCATCCCTAATCGATAGTCCCAAACCTCGATCGAGTGCTCGGTTTGCACGCCAGCATACATTTCGCGGGTGGGCGCAAACCGCAAGCCTTTACGACAGAACTCTTGTAAACACATTCACCAGCGCGGTCGCCGTCTGGTTTGCCAGGTCCATAATTGGCGCCGGGTAGACACCCAGGACCAGCAGCAGCACCAGCAGCGGCGCGGCCGCCAGGAATTCGCGGCTTGCCACGCGCATATCGGGCAGCCCCTGCCCGCCGTGACCAGCATCCCAGCGCGGGTTGAGCGGGCCATTGAAGATGCGCGCATACATCTGCAGCAGCGCCAGCGCCGACACCACCAGACCAATCGTGGCCAGCAGGGTGAAGAACGGCAGCGAGGCCCAGGTGCCGCGGAAGATAAAGAACTCACCGACAAAGCCCGCCAGGCCCGGTAAGCCCAGGTTGGCGAACATCGCCACGCCCATCACACCCGAGAACATCGGCATGACCTTGCGCAGCCCACCCCAGTCGCGCAGGTTGTAGGTGCCGGTGCGCTGGTAAAGGTAGCCCACCAGCAGGAACAGCGCGCCCGTCGAAAGGCCGTGCGCCACCATCTGCATCACCGCGCCATTGATTGCAATCGGGCGACTCTGGGCATCGGCGGCGCTGTTCAGGGTTGCGGCGGCGGCAATTGCCAGCGCCACATAGCCCATGTGGTTGATCGACGTGTAGCCAATCAGGCGCTTGATATCGCCGCCGGTGTAGGAAAGCGCGCCAAACGCGCCCGCCACAATGCCAATCAGCGCCAGCGCGCCAATCACCGGCCCAAAGAACTGCGCGGCATCAGGCACCAGCGGCAGCATAATGCGCAGCATGCCATACGCGCCCATCTTCGACATCACTGCTGAAAGCAGGATCGAGCCAGCCGTTGGCGCTTCGGAGTAGGCGTCGGGCAGCCAGGTGTGGAACGGCCACACTGCCAGCTTGATTGCAAAGGCAATGAAAATCGCCCAGAACGCAATCGAGGTATAGACGAGTGGGAAATTGCCCAGGTAGTTCGTGATGCCAACGCTCTCGACGTAGCGGTAGACAATGTCTTGCAGCGAGCCGCTCACACCCTCAACCGGCAGGCCCTGGCCGAGCCGGCCCAGCGTCACTAGGTCGAAGGTCGCGATGCCGGCTGCGCGCGTCGCCACATAGAAGAACTGGAACAGCAGCAGCATGCCGACCGAGCCACCCATGGTGTAGACGAAGAACTTAAAGGCGGCATAGCGGCTGCGCCCCTCGGGATTGCGGCCCCAGTTCTGGATGATAAAGAAGGCCGGCACCAGGCTAAATTCCCAGAAGATAAAGAAGAAGAAGAAATTCAGCGCCACGAAGTAGCCGAGCATCGCCGCTTCCAGCAGGAACAGCAGCGCAAAGTGCATCTTCACCCGCGCCTCGACATTGAACGAGGCCAGCATTGCGATTGGCGTCATCACCGTGGTGAGCAGCACCAGCGGCAGGCTTATGCCATCCACGCCCAGGAAATAATCAACCTTGATGGCGTCGATCCAGGGAATCTTCTCAACAAACTGAATCACGCCCTGGCCATCGGCAACCAGGCTGGGGTTGAAACCGGCCCACAGGAAGATCGCTAGGCCCAGCGACGTGAGCGACCATGCAGTCGCGCCGATTTTGACGATCCGGTCGTCCATGCGCAGCGCGCCGCTCAGCGCCACCAGCAGCATGCCGACGAGCGGTGAAAGCACCAGAAAGGTCAGCCAGGGACCATCACTAAATTGCAGATAGTTCATATGGTACTTTTCCATTGACCTGCTGCTCGCCCTCGCATAGCCAGCGCCGACGAACCGCAAAAGCTGATCGAGTACCGCTCTGCCCGAGGCAGGGCGCGTGCGCAGCCCAGGCTAGCGGCGCACGCCATACAGGTAAATAATGCCTAAGATAACTACGCCGCCAAAGATCAGCGAGACATAGTCCTGAATCTTGCCCGTCTCGGTTTGGCGGGCCGCATCGCCAACAGTGTTTGTGCCATCGGACACAGCGTCGACACCGTCGTTCAAAATCGTGTCGTCGATAATAAAGTTCACCCGGCCCAGGAACATCGTGAAGATGCCCGCACCATTGATGACGCCATCAAGGATGGTGCGATCGATCCAGTTCCATGCCACCGCCAGGCCATACGAGAGCCGGCCAAAGGTACTGGCATAGATCTCGTCGAAGTAGAGTTTGCGGTTCAGCGCCTGGAAGACGCCCGGCATCATCCGCTCCAGCGGGTCAACATCTTCAGCAGTTGCATAAGCGTTGCGATACAGCGCATAGCCCAGGCCAATACCAACCACCGCCAGCAGCGTTGCAATGCCCGCCGTCAGCGTATTGAACTCAGCCGCTTCCTGGCCGAAGAAGGTGCTCAGCCAGTGAAAGCCTGGCAAGTTCGCAAAACCCGCGAGCACCGCAAACACCGCCAGAATAATCAGCGGCACGGTCATATTCCACGGGCTTTCGTGCGGGTCGTGCCCGCCGTGGCCATGATCGTCGTGGCTGCCATGGCCATGGTCGGCGCTGGCGTGATCAACCGCCTGTGGCTCGCTCGGCGCAGTCGCGACGCGCGGGTTGTGACCGCGGAATTTCCCAAAGAACACCACCATGATCTGGCGGGTCATATAGAAAGCCGTCAGGAATGCCGCAATCGACAGGACGATCCAGACCACGAGATGGCCGTGGCCAAACGCGTCGGCCAGAATTTCGTCCTTGCTCCAGAAGCCGGCAAAAGGTGGAATACCCGCCAGCGCCAGGTAACCTGCCATATAGGTCAGGAAGGTGATCGGCATATACTTGCGCAGGTTACCCATGTTGCGGATGTCCTGCGCGGTGTTCGAGTCGTGCCCGACCGTCGCTTCCATACCGTGGATCACCGAGCCCGAGCCAAGAAACAGCAGCGCCTTGAAGAAGGCGTGTGTCAGCAGGTGGAAGATACCTGCCACCCAGCCGCCAATGCCCAGCGCTGCCACCATAAAGCCCAGCTGCGAAAGGGTCGAGTACGCCAGAATGCGCTTGATGTCATACTGGCCCACCGCAATCAGCGCCGCGAACAAGGCAGTGAACGCGCCAATGATCGACACCACCAGCAGCGCCGGGCCGCCGTCGGCCTGAAAGATCGGGTAGGTACGACCCACCAGGAACACACCCGCCGCCACCATCGTGGCCGCGTGAATCAGCGCCGACACCGGCGTAGGGCCTTCCATCGCGTCGGGCAGCCAGACATGCAGTGGGAACTGCGCCGACTTGCCAACCGTGCCACAGAACAGCAGTAGCGCAATGCCGGTCGCAATGCTAATACCCAGCGCGTTGGTTTCGCCGCCGATGCGCGCCAGAAACTCGGGGTTAAAAATCTGCCCCTGGCCAGTGCCGAAATCAAGCGAGCCGGCCTGCGTCCACAGGTAGGCCATGCCCACCATAAACAGCACATCGCCCACGCGCGTGGTGATGAATGCCTTCATCGCGGCCTGGCGCGGCGTAATCTGGTTCGGGTTCGCGTAGACCTTGTCGTACCAGAAGCCAATCAGCAGGTACGAGCACAGGCCCATCAGCTCCCACGCCATGAAGAACAGCAGCAGGTTGCTCGACAGCAGCATCAGCAGCATCGAGGCGGTGAAC
>LJCR01001309.1 GCA_001399705.1 Kouleothrix aurantiaca | reverse complement strand
GGTGGCGCGCGGCCTTGAGCAGCACCGGGCCGCCGTCGGCCTCGGCCGGGAAGAGATCGCACAGCTCGCCGGCAATTGGCGCGGCATAGCCGACATACTCGCGCGGGCCGCTGCTGATGCGAATGCGCGGCGCAGTGCCATAGACCCCGGCGGCCAGCTGGCGCTGCGCTGCGGCGTACCATTCGTTGAGCGCGTGACACGCGGCGTTTGCTGCGTCTGAGGCGGCCGGGTTGTGGTCGGGGTGCGCGGCCAGGATCAGCGCGCGAAAGCGCTGGCGCAGAGTGTCGGCGCTAGCTAGTGGGCCAAAGACATCGGCTGGCGTGCCGGCGCGGGCGAGAAGCCCCTGAACAGTTACAAGTGTATGCGTCATCGTCGTGCTCACAGTTTAGTGTACATTCAACAATAAGAGTATAGTGTAAAAATTGCACTAAGTCAAGTGGCAAATTTATTATTTTTGGCTATACTTAACGCCACGCACAACTGAGAGGAGAAAACTATGGCAGATCGTACGCACCACTACCGGACGGACGCGATCGAGGTGAGCTACGACACCGGGCGCTGCATCCACGCCGCCGAGTGCGTGCGCCGCCTGCCAGCCGTGTTCAACACCGAGCGCCGCCCATGGGTGCAGCCCGCAAACGCCAGCCCCGACGCAATCGCCGAGGTGGTCATGCGCTGCCCGAGCGGCGCGCTGCACTTCACGCGCTTCGATGGCGGCGCGGCCGAAGCGCCACCCGAAACCGTGCAGATCACGCCCCAGCCCGACGGCCCGCTCTACCTGCATGGCGACATCGAGGTACGCGCGCCTGACGGCAGCACCATCGCGCACGACACGCGGCTGGCGCTGTGCCGCTGCGGGCAATCTTCCAGCAAGCCGTTTTGCGACAACACGCACAAAAAGATCGATTTCCACGCGCCCGGCACGCTGGCCGAGAAATCGCTGCGCCCGCCAGAAGAAGGCGCGCCGGCCGCAATTGTCGTCACGCCGACCGAGAACGGGCCACTGCTCGTGACGGGCGCGTTCGAGGTTTGTGCGGCCAGCGGGGAAATGTGCATGGCCGCCGGCAAAGCCTCCCTGTGCCGCTGCGGCGGCTCGGGCAGCAAGCCGTTCTGCGACGGCACGCACAGCAAGATTGGCTTCCAAGGCTAGTGTGCGGCCTGGGCGGATTCGTTTTTTACCACGAAGGCACGAAGACTCGAAGGCGAAACGAAACTCTTCGGAAGGCCGTTGCTGGGTATGACCAAAGACGAATGACGAACGACAAAGCCAACTTGGTCATTCCTCCTTTGTCCTTCGTCTCAGCAAGCAGAAACGAACTTCACCCGAACAGTACTCAGCGCTTTGAGTCTTTGAGTCTTCGTGGCAAACCAACCATTGCAAACGCGCGCGCCGAACACGTTCTTTATAGAAAGGATCGCATGGCTACTAACGAACTGCCCGCCGTGCAGCATAACGAAGCCCATCACCGCTACGAAGTCGAGATCGACGGCCAGCGCTCGCTGATCCAGTACCAGTTGCGCGGCGACACAATTGTCTTTCTGCACACCGAGGTACCGCCGGCGCTGGAAGGGCGCGGCATCGCCGGCCACATGGCCCGCTTCGCGCTCGACGACGCCCGCGCGCAGGGCTGGAAGGTCGTGCCGCGCTGCCCATTTGTCGCGAGCTATATTCGGCGGCACCCCGAGTACCAGGATCTGGTGGCGGCCGGGGCGTAAAGCGCGCAGGCAAGACCAACACAGAACCGCCGCAACGACGCGAACGCACGCTGCAGGCTTCACGTCGTTGCTGGGTATGACGAAACACCACACACTACAGACAACCGACCACGCTCCCGTCGTCAGTGGTCGGTTGTCGGTCGTCGTAATGAGTTCGCTCTCAGGGAAGAAAGCCGGCCACCATGCTGTACGCTGCCTATATTCCTGCCGACCGGCGCGCCGCGC
>LJCR01001308.1 GCA_001399705.1 Kouleothrix aurantiaca | reverse complement strand
GTCTTCGCGCGCCCAGGATGCGCCGGCCTGCGCCACCAGGTCGGCGGGGATGCTCATGTCGGTGCTGGTGTAGCGGCTGGCGAGGTGGGTGTTCAGGCCAAACGGCGCCTCGGCCAGCTGCGTGGGCAGCGGCTCAGCGTCGGCCGGTGCGGGGCGCGGCACCACAACCCAGCCGATCAGGATCAGAATGATGAGCAAGATGTTTGTCGGGCGCTGAGGCACTGGGCTTCCGTTAGCTTGCGGGAGGTTGCACGTAGCGCGATTATAGCCCAGCGGCGGGCGCGTGTCGAGCGCGGGCGGGTGACGATATCGTCACATTTGGGTGAAACGCGCCTGCCGCCGGTGGCACGCCCTGTGCCGGGCCAGCGCGCCTACCAGAAGCCTTCGTGCACCACGCGCGCCTCGTCTTCGAGCAGCGGGCCGCGCACCGCAACCGTGCGCCGCCCGTGTGCAAACACGTCGCGGCAGCTCAGCATCAGCGAGTCGGCGTCGGGGTTGTGGGCGGTGAGTGCCAGCAGCTGCTCTTCCGAGCAGGCGTAGACCACCCGCCCGATGCCGGCCCAGTAGATCGCGCCGGCGCACATCGGGCATGGCTCGGTGCTGGTGTAGAGCGTGCAGGCGGCCAGGTCTTCGGCGTTCATCTGCTGCGCTGCCATGCGCACGAGGTTCGATTCGGCGTGGCCGGTGACGTCGTGCTCGGTGACGACGGTATTCTCGGCGGCGAAGAGCTGCTGCCCCTGCGGGCCAACCAGCACCGCGCCAAACGGGTGGTTGCCACGCGCGCGGGCGCTGGCGGCGGCGGCAATCGCGGCGCGCAGGTGGATCATATCGGGATCTTCGGTTTCCATAAGCTCCTCAAAGGACAAAGGACGAAGGACGAAGGACGAAGGACGAACGGAAATTTCACCACAGAGACACAGAGGCACGGAGGTTTTAGAATTTACGATTGACGATTGACGATTGACGACTTGCGGCATCCTGAGTAGGCCGGAGGCCGTATCGAAGGGTGTCGCTAGTTCACCCCTTCATCTTGTCATCGTGTCATCCCTTGTATCTCACCTCTGCATCCTTTGCGGTTCAAACTCCCGCTACGGAATGGCAACCACAAAGTCGGCGGCGGGGCCGGCGGCCTGCGCGCCAGCGGCGCTGCGGGCAATGGTGGCGGGCGCCTTGTAGCGGCCAGCCGCGCCCAGCCGGAAGGTGTACTCATACTGGACGATGCCCGGCCCAAGCTCGGCACGCGTGAATGCCAGGCTGGCCGGCGCGATCTCGGGCGCGCCAAGTGCGCCGACCGGGGCGCTGAACAGGGTGGCGCTGGCGGGCAGCGGCTCGGTGACGCTGAGCGCGGGAACAGCTGCGGGCGCTACGATCGTGAGCCGGGCGCGCACAAGCTGGCCGGGGCGCAGCGCGCCCAGATCGGGCGGGAGACCCGTCTGGGCGGCGGGGTAGTCGCGCGCGATGGCGAGGCCACGATTGGCGGGCGCTTGCACGGCGTTGGCGAGAATGGGAAGCTCGATAGGTTCGGTTTGAAACAGCGCTCCTTCAACCCGCACCGCAACAGCGCCGCGAATGCCAGCCGCATCGATTGCACGCGTACGCCAGATGAAGAGGTGCTGCGCGCCGGGCGCAAGCGTGGCCTGCTGGCTGGTTTCGCTGGGGCTGTTCAGCTCCAGGCCGGCGATGCTAAGCTGAGCGCCCACGGTATGCGTGATCGCGTCGGTGTTGCGGGCGCGCGCCAGCAGCAGCACCTCGTCGCCGGGGCGCGCGGCGGGCGGCGCAAGCATCGCAAGGTCGACCGGCTGCGAGATCGGCAGGGTGGCGCGCGCCTGCCCGGCCCGGTCGGCGCTGGCGGCCCATACCTGCGCGATGGCGAGCGCCGGCTCGTCGGGCAATGTGAGCGTGATCGTCAGCACGCCGCTGGCGTTGGTGCGCAGGCCGGCGCGC
>LJCR01001307.1 GCA_001399705.1 Kouleothrix aurantiaca | reverse complement strand
AGCTTGCGCCGCTGCCGGAAAGGGCGTTGTTGGTGCGCCAGATGCCGCCACCAGCCGCCGCGACCCACAAAGTGCACTTGGTTGTCGAGCAGGCCGGGTCGATTGCCAGCGCGGTGATGCGCCCGCCCGTCACATACTCTTTGTTGGCGCCGCCATAGAAGCTCAGCGATGCCGGAACGCGCGCGGTGCTGGGGCCAGTCAGCGTCCAGGCGCCGGGCGAGTTCTTGGGGGCTTTACGCGCTTTGGCGTTCTTGAAGGCTTGCTGGGCGTTCACCGTCGCCGAGAACGGAATCTCGGTGGCCGGGTAGGCGCGGTTGGCGTAATCCTCTTCTTCGGCCGTCTGCGCGATGCGGTCGCCCTCGCCGCCGTTGCCAACTGTTGCAGCCAGGTTCGAATGCGCTTCCGCTTCTTCTTCGCCGCCGAACAAGGCGTCGGGGTCGCTGCGGGTTTTGTCGAAATGGTAGCGTGCGTACTGTTCGTGGCGGTAAAATGCCACGCTGCCCACCAGTGTCACGATCAGCAACAGCGCCAGGATGCCCGAAAGCCGAGCTACTTTCCGTGTTCTCACAATGCCTCCTCAAAATCGACCTTGCGAAAAATGCAACAGCAGGCTGCGGCCGGCGCAGCATTGCGTCTGCACGCCAGAAAACACGTTTGCGGCGCCCTCCTTGCCACAGAATCATGGCGCCATCGGCTTGCGCCGGGCAGGGCGAAGCCAATGTCGGAATACAACGCGTAAAAAGAGCTGCGATATAAAAAAGAGCGCGGATTAACGAAAAAAATACCATGATGACAAAAATGTCATCTTCTTTGGTTTCGCCCGCCCAGTGCAGCAGCATGTCACACAGTGCTAGCGTGTGTATCACTAATGCCCGCTAACAACCCGAGCAGGCCCGACTTGGCATAAGAGCGCTCAGAAGGCATCGCTGCGAAAAATACATCGATACCGAGATATTTGCATTACAATTCTTTCATATGTTTTGACAGATGAAGAGTAGATGAGTATACTAGGCGCATCTCTAATGAAATTAATCTAATGTAGTCTTGGGCCGTGTAAACGGCGTATTTTGCCACAGACTCTGGCTTGCCAGTGTCTATTCTTTTTTGCATGGCACTTTTTTGGCAAAATTCGCAGCCGTTACTGGCAGCTATCATTCGACGGCGATTGATAGTACGAGCATATGTAGGCAATGTCGCTTGCAGAATTTTTCAATGCAAACCGTTTGCGCGAATCCGCCCGCCGTTCGCGCAACTCACCCCGGCAGCGTCGCACAGGCTTCGCCGCTGGTTGCCATCGGCCGCCCTCAATTCGCTATTGAGGCGGCTTTTCTATGCCCGCGAAAGGAGGTTGGCGCGCACTGGTATTTCTCCTCGCAGCCGCCACTGCTGCTGCACCGCCCGTAGGATGGGCTTGTTCCTGGTATAACTGCGAAGTAGTCTGGTACAGAAGGAAGGACAGAGAATGCGAAGTCGTCGGACGCGAATGAGCATTGTTCTTGTGCTCGGTGTCATCATGAGCATGCTGGCAAGCTCGGCTTTCGCTGCACCGCCCGCTCCATCTGCCCCAAGCAAGGGCGATGGACCGGTGAAGAACGTCAGTGACAATTTAAAAGGCCCGCTCACCGCGCGCGAGAATGCGCTGCGGCAGCAGGCCTTGCAGGCCCGACTGAATGGCAAAGCTAATGGCCCGGTTGTCCAGGTCTCGAATGGCAAGTATGTCGAGCTTTCGCGCGAGCAGACCGACAAGGTGTTTGTGGTTATTGCCGAATTCGGCAACACGCGCCACTCGGCCTACCCCGACACGAATCCCGATGGCACGCCCGCCAGCGATGCGCTGACGTTTGATGGCCCGATCCACAACAGCATCCCCAAGCCCGATCGCAAGCTCGACAACTCGACGCTGTGGCAGGCCAACTACGACCGCGCCCACTACGAGAACATGTAC
>LJCR01001306.1 GCA_001399705.1 Kouleothrix aurantiaca | reverse complement strand
GCGGCTGTATTATAGCCTTTCAGCGCAGATTTGTACAAATTGCCCTAGCCGAACACGCCGATCAGCAGCGCCGCCAGCAGCAGGAGCAGCGGCAGGGCCAGCAGGCCGAGCATGCGCATGGTGAGATCACGTGCCAACGCGGGCGCGTCGCGGTTGCTCAGGAGCAGCGGGGCGTCGGGTGTGGAGGCCAGCGCCGCCTGCGCGCCGGCCCGGGCGATTTCGCCCAGCGCGAACACGCGCTCGCCGTGGCGAATCTGGCGCTCGCGGATGCGCAGGCGGCGCGAGGTGCTGAGCCATGTGCGCGTCCGCACGCCCAGGCGCTCAAGCGCGTCGAGCGTGCTCTGGTTCAGCCCGCCAAACATGCCTTGCTGCGCGGCAAAGCGATCCTGAAGGAAGAGCGCCGCGCCGGCTGGCTCGATCTGCACCCGGCCAGTGCCATCGTCGAGCACGAGCGGGGCGTCGGATGTGCGCGCGAGCACGGTGCGCCAGCTGCCACTGCGGCCATTGCTGCGATATTCCTGCACCTCGATGCTCCAGAACACGCAGGGTATCGCAGCAAACGGGCTGCTGAGCTGCGCGCCGCTGGCATTCCCCGTAACGGCAGCCTGCCCGCTGCCGGGCAGCAGCGCAACGGTGCTGACGGGGATGCGCTGGATGCGGCGGAACTGGGCCAGCAGCCGCAGCAGGCGCGACAGCAGAAATGCCAGCGCAAGCGCCGCAATCAGCAGCACAAACGCTGGCACCCCCAGTTGATTTGTCATAACGTCCTCTCACGCATGGTCGGAACGTGTCGCGCCACGCATAAGAAGGTACGATTCGCACGGACACATGTTGCGCCGCTAGGCCCAATACTTTCAAATAGCCACAAAGGCTCAAAGGCTCGAAGAGCTAAAATGTTTCTTGCACTCTTTGAGTCTTCGAGTCTTCGTGGCAAACGTTCTCTACGTTTGTGTTCGAAAGATATTGCGGCTAGGCCCAGCCAAGGTTGTCGGGCTTTTTGGGCTTCGTGCCCGGCGTACCTGGCTCGCCATCCCCGCCTTCGCCGCTCATTTCTTCTTCCATCATCTGCTCGACCATTTCGTCCCAGTCGTCGCCAGCTTCCTCGCCCAGCTCTTTGCCAAGCTTTTTCGCCCAGCGCGCAATCGAGCGCGGATCGGTTTCGTCCAGCCCGGCGAGCATGGAAGGATCGGCCATGTTCTCAAAGCGCGCGTCTTCGGATTTCACGACTGAGACGCGCGAAACAGCGCGGCGCACCTCGGTGCTGGCGCAGCGCGGGCAGGCCAGCCCGGCCGGGTCGCTGAAGCCGCGCACCAGCTTCTGGAACTGGCCGTTACAGTTGGGGCAGAAATATTCGTAGATTGGCATAATGATTTCTCAGCAGTCAGAATTCAGAAGTCAGGCTCGTGGCGCGGGCTGCTATGTGCTTTTCAAGGCGCGAATCGCCAGCGGCAGGCGCGGCAGCAGGTCGCTTGCCAGCGCGCCCATGTCGCCAATCTCGTCGCGCACCAGGCGGCCGGCCGCGCTATGCAGGTACACGCCCAGCACCGCTGCGTCGTAGGGCGCAAGGCCCTGCGCCAGCAGGCCAGCAATCGCGCCGGCCAGCACATCGCCGGTGCCGGCAGTGGCGAGCGCGGGGTTGCCGCCGTCGTTCACGGCGGTGCGGCCCTCGGGATGCGCCACGACCGTGGTCGCGCCCTTCAGCACCACGATCTGACCCCAGCTGCGCGCGGCTTCTTCGCCCACCTGAATGCGGTCGTCGCCAAGCTCCTCGGTGCCGAGCAAGCGCTTCATCTCGCCGGGGTGGGGCGTGAGCACACACGTGCCCTGCGGCGCATGCTCCCACCACTGGTCGATCTGGCTGAGCAGCGTCAGGCCGTCGGCGTCGATCACGGTGGGCGGCAGCTCGGGGCGCTGGCGCTCGGCCGGCTTCTCGGGGCTCATGCCG
>LJCR01001305.1 GCA_001399705.1 Kouleothrix aurantiaca | reverse complement strand
GGCTCGGGCATTCGCAGCAACCCTTCGCTGCCCGAGGACGATGCGGCGGTGCTGCGGGGTGATTAGTTCAGCCTTGGGCGAATGCGCTGCTGGTTATGACCAAAGACGACAGACTACAGACAACCGCAAAAAGAACGGAACAGTTTCGCGAGCTGCGATACATTGCCTGGGATCTGTTTTGGTTGCGGGACGCATAACGTTTCGGATATAATGCCACAAGAAAATGTCGGCATGATGAGACTAAAATGCCAGCACAGTTTGAATGGGATGACCAGAAGGCGACAAATAATCTCGCCAAGCATGGAGTTTCGTTCGAAGCAGCCCAAACAGTGTTCGATAATCCGTTAGCTGTTATTTTCGATGATGAAGCCCATTCTGAAGAAGAGGAACGCGAACTCATTATTGGGCATTCTGCCAATGGCGAATTGCTCATTATTGCATTCGTGGAGCGGGCGGATTAGTGCTCGGCGCGCAACGAAACGGGAGCAACGCGATTATGAAGAAAACACCCGATTCTAACCACGAAACTAACGACGACCTGCAAGCGGAGTATCAGCTCGATTACTCAAAAGCCCGCTCTAATCGCTTTGCCCCAAAGATCCCCGAAGGTGGGCGGCTGGTCATCCTCGATCCAGATATTGCCCAGGTCTTCACCACGCCTGAGGCTGTCAACGCTGTGCTGCGCGCATTGATTGCCACAATGCCCAAAACCAATGCGAACGACAAAGCTGCTTGATGCGCTGTTCCACTGAGTAAACCGGCTGACTAAGGCAACAAGGCAGGCCTTAGCTGGCCCTTCGGTCTTTCCAAAATCAACATGCGCAAGGTATTGGAATACATGAGCGCGCTGTTCGGCTTGAGCAGCGCGGGCTTTGTAATGCCTCGGGCATTCGCATCAATTCTTCGCTGCCCGAGGACGATGCGGCGGTGCTGCGGGGGAATTGTTCAGCCTTGCGGGAATGCGCTGCTGGTTCTGATCAAAGACGAAGGACGAATGACGAAGCCATATTGGCAATTATGTTACATCCCGTTCGAGTAGGCGCGCACAGCTTGCACGGCATGACTTGCACATAGGTGATATTATGAGAATGATTGGGTTGCTGTTTCGCCTTGGCTGAGGTGTTGAATGACACAGAGCAAGACTGCTACAATTGACGATCTGGCGCGTGTTGCAGAGCATGGCAAAGCCGAATTAATAGACGGAGCGATTGTTTCGATGTCGCCAACCGGTTTTCTTCCCAATTATGTAGCTGGTGAGATCTACGCCAGCCTGCGCGACTACGCGCGCCGAACGCGCTCGGGCTACGCGATTGGCGATAACGCGGGCTTTATTGTCGATCTGCCCCATCGCACGTCGTTTAGCCCGGATGCAGCCTTTTATATTGGTAAGTCAACGGGGATGCGCTTTTTAGAAGGCGCGCCGGTGTTTGCTGTGGAAGTTCGCAGCGAGCACGATTATGGCCGCAGCGCCGAGCGCGAGATGGCCGAGAAGCGCGCAGACTATTTTGCTGCTGGCACGCTGGTTGTGTGGGATGTGGATATCTTAAGCGATGATATCGTTCGCGTCTACCGTGCCGAAACGCCTACCACGCCGACTGTCTACCGTCGTGGCGAGCAGGCCGAAGCCGAACCTGCTGTGCCGGGCTGGTCGATCGCAGTCGATGATCTTTTCCCCTACTACACCTCGGCTGAGTAAGGCAACAAGGCATGCTTTAGTTAGCGCTTCGGTCTTTCCAAAATCAACATGCGCAAGGTATTGGAATACACGAGCGCGCTGTTCGGCTTGAGCAGCGCGGGCTCTGAGATCGGCTCGGGCATTCGCATCAACCCCGCGCTGCCCGAGGACGACGCGGCGCTGTTGAGGGGCGAGGTGAACAATAACGACTGAAATAAGAATTATTTGAGCGTTCGCAGTCGCGTTTACGCCTTGCGCGCGTAGTAATAAT
>LJCR01001304.1 GCA_001399705.1 Kouleothrix aurantiaca | reverse complement strand
GGCAGGCATCGCCGCCTTTCAGCCAGCAGTTGAACTGCGAGTTGCGGAAATACCAGCAGCGCGGGCGCTGCAGGAGGTTGCCGCCCAGCGTGGCTATGTTGCGCAGCTGCGGCGTTGCCGCCAGTCCGGCAGCTTCCGCCAGGGCCGCAAAGCGCTTCTTCACCACGGCGCTGGTTTCGATCTCGGCCAGCGTCGTGAGCGCGCCAATGCTCAGCCCGCCGTCACGCTCTTCAATCCCACGCGGCAGGTCTTCGAGCTGCTTGATGTTGACAAGCTGTGCGGGCGCGGCCAGATCGGCTTTCATCAGCGTCAGCAGGTCGGTGCCGCCCGCCAGTGGCCGCACATTCGTGCCCGCGTCGAGCAGCTCGATCACGTCGGCGACGGCGGCGGGGGCGGTGTATTCAAACGGTCGCATCGTTTATGTTCCCTTCTTCTCGGCCAGCGCCGCCAGCAGTCGCCGCCGCGTGAATGGCGCTTCGCGCAGCCGCACGCCCACCGCGTCAAAAATCGCGTTTGCAATTGCCGGGGCGGTTGGAATGAGCGGCGGCTCGCCAATGCCCTTTGCGCCCAGCGTGTTGGCCGCGCTGTCGGGCAGGCCGAGTGCAGCGTGCGTGATCGCCGGGATGTCGAGCACAGTTGGCACTTTGTATTCTTCCAGGTTAGCGTTCAGCACGATGCCGGTGGGCGTATCGACCACGCGCTCCTCGGTCAGCGCGAAACCCACGCCCTGCGTTACGCCGCCGATGATCTGGCTGTCCACCATTGTCGGGTTGACGATCCGCCCGGCGTCGTGCGCGGCCACAATCCGCAGCACGGTGATTTCGCCGGTTTCGGTATCGACCTCGACCTCGGCGAACTGCGCGCCAAAGGTGTGGGCGGTTTTTTTCTTTGGGCCGGCACCGCGCGCGCCCTGGCCCTGAATCATGTGTGGCGCGATCCGCCCGCAGACCTCTTTGATGCTGACCGAGCTTTTCGGGTCTTTTGCCACCACGACCTTGCCGTCGCGGATGGTCAGTTTCTCAGGCTCTTCTTCCAGAATTGGCGCGGCGGCTTCGAGCAGCTGGCGCTTGGCGTCCATTGCGGCGGCGCGCACAGCCGGCCCGATCGACGAAAGCGTCGAGCTGCCCGCGCTGGCGGGCGAGTACGGCCCGTTCGCGGTGTCGCCCAGGTGCAGCGCCACGCATTCGAGCGGGATGCACAGCTCTTCCGCAGCGACCTGCGCCAGCGCCACGCGCGTGCCGGTGCCAATGTCCTGCGTGCCGGTAACCACGTCGGCGGTGCCGTCGGTGTTGAGCTTCACCCAGGCGTAGCCGGGCGCACTCCCGCCGCCGCCGATCCAGTCGTGCGCGGCGAAGCCAACCCCACGGCGTTTGCTGCCACCAGTCGTCTTTTTCGCTGGCTTGCCCCAGCCGAACTCTTTGGCAGCGCGCTCGATGCACAAGCGCAGCGCCTCGGGCGAGGTGTAGGGCTGCTCTTTCTTTTGATCCTGCTTGGAATAGTTCTTCATCCGCAGCGCAACCGGGTCCATGCCCAGCTCGCGCGCCAGCTCGTCCATCGCCGACTCAAGCGCGAACGCCCCTTCGACATAGCCGGGCGCGCGAAATGCCACTGCCGGGCCGGTGTTCGTGTACACGCCGACCTGCTCGGTGGTGACGTTCTCGCAGCGATACAGGGTCTGGTAGATGCCCGCCACGTCGCTGGCCTCGCCGCCAACCTGATACGCGCCGGTTTGCAGCTCCACGCGCGCCGCGATCGCCACGAGCTTGCCGCTTTTGGTGGCGCCGATGCGGATGTGCTGCCGGGTGGCATTGCGGTTGCCGACGGCCAGGTTTTCGCCTTCGCGGTCGAGCATGAGCTGCACGGGCTTGCCGGCGGCTTGCGCCAGCAGCGCCGCGATCACATCCTGCTTCCAGGCGATCTGTTTCGCGCCGAAGCCGCCGCCCATGTAC
>LJCR01001303.1 GCA_001399705.1 Kouleothrix aurantiaca | reverse complement strand
GGCTACAACCTGATGTTCCCCACCCGCCCGCGGCACGTTGCCTTTGCGATGATACCGAACCTCGACGCCTGGTATGAACAGGAAACCCGGCAGATTCGGCTTGAGCAGGCCTTTGCCCGCCGGCTTGAGTTCGAGACGCGTTGGGGCCTGGGTATTGCTATGGAAAGTGAAGACGGCGGATCGAGTAAACTCGCCTATGGGCACGGCGCAGTGCTGTATGCCTACCGCGATGGCAACGGCTGGATGGGCATTGCTGCGCAGTCGCGCTCGAGTGTTGACCTGACGCCGGTGTACCAGGATCTGCGCAGTGTCGATGGCGGCGCGGACTGGTATTTGCACCCGAGCACGCGCCTGCTGCTGTGCGGCAGCGCAAAATCGCCGGCGCGCGTGCTTTCGCAGCTGAGCCTGGCCGGGTTAGTGCAGGTTCTTCAAGGAGTTCGGCCGGGGGCACAGGGCGGCGCAGCCCACCTGTAGGCGTATCACGTGGCAATGAACGTATGGCAGGAGAAGAACAATGCAAGTTCGTGAAATTATGACCTCCGATGTCATCAGCGTGCCGGAAAACAATACAATCGAAGACGCGGCGCGCGTGCTCGCACGCCACCGCATCAGTGGCCTGCCAGTTGTCAACGAGGCCGGCGCGCTGGTGGGGCTGGTGACTGAATACGACTTTATTTCCAAGCAAGGCGCGACCGTGGCCGATATTATGAGCCGCGGCGTGATCAGCGTCACCGAAGACACCGATGTCGAGGAAGTGGCGCACCTGCTGGCGAACCGACGCATCCGGCGCGTGCCGGTGCTGCGGGGCGATCGGCTGATCGGCATTGTGAGCCGATCGGACCTGATCAAACAGATCGCGATGCGCTGGGTGTGCCCAGTGTGTGGCGAGGTCGTCCGTGGGCCCGAGGCGCCCGAGCAGTGTCCACGCTGCCACGCGCCCAAGAGCGTCTTCACCCACGAGACGATGCACCCAGGGATGTAAGGCGCGTTCAGCACGCTATGGCGCAGCAGCCGGGTTGGAGGCACCCCGCTGCGCCCTGGCGTGTGTCTGATCTAAGGAGCGAGGAACCATGGCAAAACAACCCAAGCAGCCGGATGCCACCGGCGACGTACAACGCGATCTGGCGGGCGAAGATCCCGAGCAGCTCAAAAACTACTACTACCAGATGCTGCTGATTCGCCGCTTTGAAGAGCGCGCCGGCGAAATGTATACCAAGGCCAAGATTGGCGGGTATTGCCACCTGAATTTGGGTGAAGAGGCGACGATTGTTGGCTTGATGGCAGCACTGGCACCCGAGGATTATATTTTCACGAACTACCGGGAGCATGGCTACATTATTGCGCGCGGCGTCGAGGCCGGGCCGGTGATGGCCGAGCTGTTTGGCAAGGAAACGGGCGTCTCGCGCGGGCGCGGCGGCTCGATGCACCTGTTCGACGCGGAAAAGCACTTCATGGGCGGCTACGCGATTGTGGGCGGGCAGCTGCCATTGGCCACCGGGGCGGCCTATGCGCTCAAGTACCAGGGCAAGGATGGCGTGGTGGTGTGCCAGATGGGCGACGCAACCACAAACATCGGCGCGTGGCACGAGTCGCTGAACTTGGCGGCGCTGTGGAAGCTGCCGGTGGTGTACTTCATTGTGAATAATGGCTACGGCATGGGCACCACCGTCGATGAAGGCGCCGCCGAGCCCGAATTGTATAAGCGCGGCGCGACCTTCCGCATGCACGGCGAGCGGGTGGACGGGCGCGATGTGCTGGCGGTGCGCGACGCGGCCCTGCGCCTGCGCGAGCGCGCCCAGAACGAGAAAGAGCCGGCGATCCTTGAGGCGGTGAGCTTCCGCTTCCGCGGCCACTCGGTGATCGACGCCGACCGCTACCGCGACCCGGAAGAGGTCAAGCAGGGCCGAGCGCAAGACCCGATTTCCTTGTTTGCGCACCAGCTCACCGAGGCC
>LJCR01001302.1 GCA_001399705.1 Kouleothrix aurantiaca | reverse complement strand
GCCGCCCGACCAGAATGTCGTGCTCGGCATTGTGGCGCGCCCGCCGGCCAGCCCGCTGCGCAACCCGGGCATGGCCCTGATTGTGGTGGGCGTGCTGCTGGCCGCGCTGGTGCTTTCGAACAGCGCCATTCTCGCGCTGGTGGCCGCAAACACAATGCTGCTGAAAGCCCTGCTGGTGCTGCTGCTCGTGCTCGGTGTGCCAGCGCTGCTGATGCGGCGGCTGCCCCGCCGCGTGTGGTTTGTGCTGTGGCTGGCGGTGCTGGCCTGGGCGGTATCGCTTGGTGTCGGGCTGGTGTACATTCGCGATCACCTCGACACGCTCAACAGCGATTCATACCGCATGAACACGGTGTTCAAGTTTGGGCTGCAGGCCTGGATGCTGATGGCCGTGGCAGCCGCTGCCGCGCTGCCCTGGCTGGCGCGCGGGCTGCGTCGCGCGGGTGCTGTCGCGCAGGTGCTGGCCTGGGGCATGATCTGCGCGCTGGTTGGGCTGGCGCTGGTCTTTCCGCTGGCCGGCATTCCCAGCCGGCTCGCCTACCGTTTCCCGGTGCCGCCCGGCCCAACGCTCGATGGCCTGGCGTTTATGGAGCAGGCGCAGTTCGACCTGCTGCCCGAATATCTCGGCCAGCCGAGCGGCCCCGGCACCACAATTTCGCTGAAAGACGACCTGGACGCGATTCGCTGGCTGAACACGAACATTGAGGGCACGCCGATTGTGCTGCAGTCCGACCTGTGGTTCTACCGCACCTATGGCGTGCGCGTGGCCGCCAACACTGGCCTGCCCACCGTCGTCAGCCCGCTGCACGCCAGCGAGCAGCACGACCCCGCCGAGGTCGGCGCGCGCGACGCCGACGTGCAGGAAATTTACTACACGCCCGACGAGGGCCGCGCGCTGCGGCTGCTTTCGAAATACCATGTTGCCTACGTCTATGTTGGCCAGATCGAGCGCGCCGCCTACAGCGCCGGCCTCGCCAAGTTCGACCAGATGCTTGGCTCGTACCTGAGCGTGGCCTACGAAAACCCGACGGTCAAAATCTATAAGGTGAACGACAGCGTCTACACGCTCACGACCGCCTCGGAGCTGACGCCGCCGCCGGCCATGCCGCAGCTGGAGCCGCAACAGCCCAATCAGCCCGATCAGCCCGCGCAAACGCCGTCTGAGCCTGCCGCGCAGCCAGCCGGCAAGCCTTCGCTCGAGGAGCTGGAGCAGCAGTCGGCCGCCGACCCAAGCGCCGCCGGCCCGGCCTTCGAGCTGGCGCAGCGCTACCGCGAGTTGCAGCGGCTGGACGATGCGCTGCGGGTGCTGAAGCTCGCCGCCACCGCGCACCCCGCCGATATTGCGCTGAACCAGCTGCTTGGCGACAGCCTGCGCGACGCTGGCCAGTTCGACGAGGCGGTAGCGGCCTACCGCGCCGCCATTGCCGCCGACCCGACCGCCGGCAACTACAACAAGCTGGGCATCGAGCAGCTGAAGGCGAACCGCACCGCCGACGCGATCACGACTCTGAATGAGGCCGTCGCCGCCGACGCCAATGCGGCCGAGCCGCACTTCCACCTGGGCGAAGCCTACGAAAAGCAGGGCGACAACACCAGGGCGCTGGAGGAGTATCGCGCATACCTGGCGATTGCCACGCAGAACGACCCGTACTACCCGCAGGCCACCGCTGCCGTGGCGCGGCTGCAGCAGTAGGCGGGCCAACGACAAAGAGTTATAGAAACGCCCGTGATCACAGCAATTTTCGTTTGGTGGCTCACAATTCAGCTCCTTGGCGTGCTGGCGCTGCCGCTGACGCAGTGGTTTTTTCGCGCCCTGCCCGACCGCGGCTACGCCTTCAGCAAGGCGTTTGGCCTGCTGCTGACGGGCTACCTGGCCTGGCTGCTGGCCATGCTCGGCATTGCGCCCTTCGAGCGCGGGCCGATTGTGGCGTGCGCGCTGGCGGTTGGCGGGCTGGGCC
>LJCR01001300.1 GCA_001399705.1 Kouleothrix aurantiaca | reverse complement strand
GAACGCGCGCCACGGGCCGGCTCCCAGCACGCGCGCCTGCTGCTCGAACTGCGCGTCGTAGTTCGCAAACGCGCTGGCGAGCACCAGCGTCATATACGGCACGGTTGGGATTAGATGCACCAGCGCCACGCCCAGAAAACGCTCGGTCAGGTTGTAGCGAATAAACACGATATGGATGCCCAGCACCACGGCGATGCCCGGCACAATCACCGGCGCGAGGATCAGGAACTCGACCAGGCGCTTGCCGCGAAAATCATACATTCCCAGCGCGCGCCCGGCCGGCACGCTCACCAGCGTCGCCAGCGCCGTCACGGCGGCGCCCAGCGCCAGGCTATTCCCCAGCGCCGGCAGAACCTGCGACTCGGGCGCGGCGATGGAGCGCCATGCGCGCAGGCTCCACTCAGCCGGCAGCAGGCTCGGGAAGGCCCAGCGAAACGCAAACGACCACAGCAGCAGCGGCACAAACGGCCCGAGCACAGCGATGCACATCAGGCCAAGCGCGATGGCGCGCAGAGCGGCGGGATTTATGTCATTTGTTGGCGAGGGCTGATGCATATCTGCGAGTTATAGAAAACCACAGAACCGTCCATGCGGCTGCGCCGCATACTGAGCGATGAAAATCGACGCAGTCTGGTTCTACGGTTCTGCGGTTCCGCGGTTCTGCAGTTCTGCCGTTCCACGCCTCCTGGGCACAGAAAAGCCGGCCCTGGCGAGGCCGGCAGTGCGGGCGAAGAATTGCGGGTTTAGCGCGCTGCGGTGGCCTGGCGGCGCTGCCACCAGCTCAGGAGCACAACGGCAACCACGGCGGCGGCAAAAACCAGCGGGATGTCGAAGAACAGGAAATCCCAGCTGACAAACAGCTCGCCGCTGATAAAGCTCGCCAGTGTGCCGGCCAGCGCGCTGAGCACAATCAGCGCAATCGCGCGCAACTGCACGCGCGCAATACGCTGCACCAGCACGCCAATCAGCAAGCCAGCCAGAATCGGAAATGCCTCGCCCATGAGAACCTCCTG
The DNA here is from genome assembly GCA_001399705.1 of Kouleothrix aurantiaca. Classification (GTDB taxonomy): domain Bacteria; phylum Chloroflexota; class Chloroflexia; order Chloroflexales; family Roseiflexaceae; genus Kouleothrix; species Kouleothrix aurantiaca. Next base: position 943 of record LJCR01001300.1, on the reverse strand, counting down.
TATTACGATACACAATCGCGCTGCGGTGCGTGTATTATAGCACGCTGCCTGCGTTTTCGTGAAAAGGAACGATTTCTATCCACAGATGACGCAGGTAGGAGGTCTGTCATCTGTGTCATCTGCGTCATCTGTGGTCTGTATCTTCTTCCAATGTTGATATTGGCATAATCATAAAGGCTGTGTTCACGTTCCGTAGTTCTGCGGCTCTTTGGTTCATGGTCTACGCCAGCTCGCCCCACAGCGCGCCCGCGATCTGCGGCGGCAGCGTGATCGTTTGCTGGCCGGTGCGCAGCGTGACGCCATACGAGGGCGACTGGTCGGTCACCTCGAAGCTGGCGCCCGGCGTCAGGCCGGCGTTCTGCAAGTAGCGCATCAGCTCGGAATCTTCCTCGGCCTCTTCCACGATCCGCCGCAGCCGGAACTGGCTGCCCGGCTCGGCGCGATCCAGCCGCAAATTGCCCACATAGCCCACGCCGCTGCCCGGGATCGGGTTGCCGTGCGGGCAGGTTGTCGACTGGCCGACCAGGCTGGCAATGCGCTCTTCCATCAGCGGCGACAGGCTGTGCTCCAGGCGCACGGCTTCTTCGTGGATTTTATGCCAGGGAATGCCCATCACATCCACCAGAAAGCGCTCCAGCACACGGTGGCGCTTGACCATCGCCTCGGCCATGGCGAAGCCTTCGTCGGTGAACTTGATCTCGCCGCGCCCGTCGCGCGCAATATAGCCCTGATCTTCCATGCGCTGGACGATATTGGTGACGGTTGGCGGTGTCACATTCATCCACTCGGCCAGCCGCGCGCCGATCACCGGCTCGTTGCGCGCCGAAAGGTAGTAAATCACCTCCAGGTACTCGCGCATCTTCTCGGTCGGCCCTTCCTGGCCGTGGCGGCGCCGCGTCGCCGAATGTTTTGAAGCCTCTGGCATTGTAGGAACCCTTCAATA
>LJCR01001301.1 GCA_001399705.1 Kouleothrix aurantiaca | reverse complement strand
CCGACCCGCTGAGCGACATGAGCTCCTTGCCGCAGATTGCCCACGCCGTGCACCAGCTGTACGCCAGCGCCGCGCCGCGCAGCGAAAACCCGGTGCGCGTGGATGTGGCGCTTTCTTTCGCGAACGGGCAGGGCCCGCGCGTCAGGGCGCTGACGATTCACCAGGTGTGGCCAATTGGCGACGCGCTGTTCGATGCGGAGTTGCTGAACGACATTTTTGAAGATATGTGCCGCGAGCTGCGCGACGTGCTCGACGCCCTCGGCGAGGTGTATATTCAGGAAGTGCGCGACGAGCAGGTGCCCAGCGCCGACGCTGACGATCTGCTGGGCGAGCGGCGCTACCTGAAACCGCCAACGGCGTGAGCGCCTGCCAGCTGCGTACGGGGCATACGGCTGCGATGACGCACGTGCGCTCTTCCCCATCTGCGGCGAGCATCCCTGAAACATACAAGAATTAGAATTATGACGAAGCCGAACATCGACCAGGTCGAGTTTCGCCGCACGCTGAATGGCGCCTTTGCGCTCCCGCTCATTGCGCTGGTGCTGCTGGCGGCTGTGCTGCTCTGGCAGGTAAACTCGCTGCTTAATAGCACTCGTCTTGTCGAACACAGCGACAGTGTGCTGACCGACGTGACCGAGGCGCAGAGCCTGCTGATCGACCTGGAAACGGGTGTGCGCGGCTACCTGCTCACCGGCGACGACGATTTCCTCACCCCATATACAAGCGCAAATTCTGCGATCGATGGCGTGCTTCAGCACCTTTCGACCATGGTTTCCGATAACCCCGAGCAAAGCGCGCGGCTTGAGCAGCTGCATCCCACCTACCTCAAGTGGCGCGATTACGGGAACGAGGTGCTTGCACTACGCCGCAGCAGTGGCGATTACCTCAGCGTGGTGCGCTCGCGCCAGGGCAAAAATCTGATGGATCAGATGCGCGCGAACCTGAGCGCATTCATCAGCACCGAAGAAGAACTGCGTAACGACCGATCCGCAGCAGCGCAGCAAGCCGCCCGCGTGGTGATCTGGTCGAGTATTGGCTTGGCGCTGCTGGTGGGCGTGGGCCTGGCCCTGCTCACACGGCGCCAGCTCAGCGCGCTTGCGCGCACCTACGGCCAGGCGCTTACCGCCGAGCAAGCCCGCGCCGACGAGCTCGATGAGCAGCGCGAGCGCCTGCGCGTCACGCTTGCCAGCATCGGCGACGCGGTACTGGTAGCCAGCCCCGATGGCTCGCTAACCTTTCTGAATGCGGTGGCCGAAAACGTAACCGGCTGGCAGCACAGCGACGCGGCAGGCCAGCATCTGAATACGGTTTTTAACATCATCAACGAGCACACCCGCGCACCTGCCGTGAATCCCTTCGATCGGGTGGTGCGCGAAGGTGTGGTGGTGGGTTTGGCCAACCACACCCTGCTGATTCGCCGCGATGGCACCGAGGTGCCGATTGACGATAGCGCCGCGCCGATTAAAGATCGCGACGGGCGTGTGATTGGCGTGGTGCTGGTGTTTCGCGATATCAGCGAGCAGAAGCACGCCGAGCACGCGCGCTTCGAGCTGAGCCGCGAGGTCGAAGCCCAGCGCACCCGCCTCGATAATGTGATCGCGAATGTGCCCGGCGTGGTTTGGGAAGCGTGGGGCCAGCCCGACCAGACCAGCCAGCGCATTGATTTCGTGAGTAACTATGTCGAAACCATGCTTGGCTACACAACCGAAGAATGGCTATCGACACCCAACTTCTGGCTCACCATCGTCCATCCCGACGATCGCGCAGGCGCGGCTGCCCGCGCCACCGAAACCTACCGCCGCGGCGAGCCGGGCGTGAATCGCTTCCGCTGGCTCACGCGCAGCGGCGACGTGCTGTGGGTCGAGTCGCACTCGGTGGTGATGGTGGGCGAAGACGGCCAGCCGCTGGGCATGCGTGGCGTCACGCTCGATATCTCGGCGCGCATGCAGGCCGACC
>LJCR01000130.1 GCA_001399705.1 Kouleothrix aurantiaca | reverse complement strand
GTCATAATCAGATTCAATGAAAGTAAGATATAATTTTTTTAACGTTAATATCATAATAATTTCAATAAAAGACATAATTAGGCTGTTATTAAAGTGTTTAGTGCAGTAAACATTATCAGTTAAAAGTTTACAGTTTTTTATAGGAACAATTTTATTTTTCGGAGCCGCTCATCAAGTTATTTTCATGAAATTTGACTCAATCTTCAGTATGTGATACATTGAGGAGTAATAAGTCGCTTGATGCTGAAGCCACACACTTAGAGAATCACTTTACTGATTCCCTTGTGAAGGATGCGTTGCGCTGCCCTCCATCATATCGTCGTATTTCTGTGTCAATTGATCGGTGGGAAAACGTATACATCTGGCCAGTATATACGTTTGCCTGACAAGGTGCTCCGTTTGCCAGCAAAACAGACATCCATCATAGCTAACCAAGTGCTGCACTCTAGGGCCGCCTGTGGCCGGTGTCTCGGAACGTACTGGCAGACGCTGCCAAGGTCATTGTGCCAAACATCCCGCGCCTATTTCAATGAAGAGTGCTGTGCGACGAACAACGTGTGAGCGATTCAGGCCCGACCCGCCGGTCAATCCAACTGGGTCTGATGCCCAAGCATTTGGTGACGACATCGACTTTCTGAAGTAACGCCAATTGCTTGGAAGATTTTGATCAGTCGTGTGATACGACAAACGCTTTGGAACTATGCCATGCCACTGCTCCAAAAACCAACAACACCATCCGCACAGAATGCATTAGCGAATACCCCGAGTGACCGGGCAGCAGTGCGTGCACCGTTGCTTCCACCCGAAGTGCCCGCGCGCAGATTCGCCACCGAATCCCGGTCGACACGACTGTCTCGCAGCCGCAGCACCACCCGTTATGATCGGCTGGTACAGCTAGGCGCAATGGCGGTCGGTCTCTGCGGATGTATCCTGATCTGGCTCCTCGGCAGCTATTTCACGTTGAGCTGGCTGGCATCACTCGGCTTTGATGCTGCAGCCGCTGGCCTTCTGCCAATTCACACCGTATTGCATATTGGGCCAGCGGAAGCACGTCTTACCTGGACTGCTGTCCAGTTACTGTGGCCAAGCATTCTTGGTGCCTGGGCACTCCCCTTGGCGATGACACTGATCGAAACTGGCTTTGATCCCGCACGTGCGAACGGACGTCACAGCCGTCTCGTGTGGGGTGCCATCCTTGGTTTGGACGCAGTGACCAGTGCGCTTGGGCTCCAAGCCGTCCTTGTGCGATTCGTTCCTGATGTACTTGTTTCCTGGGCACTTGCAGTGATCATCGGGCTGCTGTTAGCCGTGGTACCCGAGAAACTGGCGCGTCGGCTGATCGTGGAAAATCTGTAGGAGAAGCTGATGGATGCAGAACGCGGTTTCTGGCTGCAACTCATGCTTCTTGCGATGGTAGCCAGCATCTGGTTGAGCCTGAAGCTCTTGACGACGTATCGCCTATACCAACAGCACCATGCTCGCTCGCCGCGTCCGAGCAAGACAAACATGAATGCTCCTGCCGCGCAGCCTGTTCCCGGCGCGGGCATTGCGCTGGCGCAACCACCGGACTTAAACACGACTGTGCACACGCTCACGCAGAACGCGCCATCTGCGCGGTATCGCTTTCCACTCGGCTGGAGCTGTGTTGCTGGCCGGTCAGCGCTCTCACAAGCGGCGTTCGTCGGCTACATCAACCATATTCTCTTGACCGCGCAGAGCGACGGTGGGAAGGACACCTGGGCGATTGGTGCACTGCTCAGCCTGTCTGCGTTGCATTCTGCCCGCGAGTTGCAGTTGTGCGTTATTGACGGCAAAGGGCTGGACTTCGTTGGCTGGCGTGGGCTACCGCATGCCTGGCGTCTGGCCCTCACACCGGATGAGATCGCGCCTGCGATGCGGGCACTGAGTGCCGAGCGCGAACGACGGCGGCGCATCCTGAGTGCGGCGGGCGTATCGAAGTGGGAAGCCTACCGTGGCGGCGACCTGCCACTCCTCGTTACCTATGTGTCCGAGCTAGCACTTTTACAGGATGCGACCAGCGCCAAGGATCTGGAACGCTGGTTGAACAGCGAATTGGCAGCCGGCCGGGCCTTTGGCATGCGCTACATCGTGGCGACGCAAACGGCCAGCAACTTCGCGACCCGCTGGCGCTCCCAGATCAGCTTGTATGTCGACGGCTTTCAGCCAAGCCAATCTCAAGACACGCCCAACACCGGGCTGCGCACGAACGAAATTGTACGATCGAGCGCGGTGCCACCATCCGATTTGCCAGCGCCGCCGACGGGGGCTGGTATCTTTTGCATCGTGCATGGGCGTGATGCGGTCAACATTCGTGCGCCGCTGATCGACGATGATGAACGCTTCCGCTGGCTGGAAGCGCTGCGGGCTGCTTCCGGTGCTTCCGCGCATCCTGATGCGCAGGAAGTGCTTCCCACACCGCTCGAATCAGTGGCAAACAGCGTCCTCAACGTGCCGGGAAGCGGGGGCGCACCACTGGTAAGCGAGGACGAGCGGCAAGCGATTATTGCCGCCGCGCAGCTGGAACCGTCGCGTCGAAAGGTCTGCCAGCGCGTGTTCAACACCACCGGCGGTCGGGCGTGGGAGAAGGTCAAGCAGGTGTGTGATGAGGCAGGCGTGCTGCTTGGCGAAGGACGGCTCGTTACGGTTGAATGACCACAGTTTGTTACTGGTGGCACAGGAAATGTGCCCTTCACGTGGTTGTCTCAATGCCCCGCTACACATTGTCAATGTGATATAGGTCCAGAATGCGAGGGGTTCTCATGACCGAGACCGAACACGCTTTCTTCAAACTACTTATGGAAACGCACGACATGAGCTCATTTTGGCAGCTGGTACAAGCGATGCCTTTTGCGTACACGATTGCGGAAACACTAACACTCTCGCTGCCGCTCGGTATCGATGATCTGGCGGCAAGCTGCCAACTCAGTTTTAATCCAGTCCTTCCAGAAGAGCAGTTCAAGATTGATACACTCTGGACCTCCCCAGTACGCGCTGAAGCGAATTTTCTGGAGGCGCGCTTTCCTGACGGTGTCCTGCTCATCCAACTCGTTCCCACATCATCTATGAACGTATCGCAGATACAGATGCGTTTTGCGCACGATGGAGACAGCACAGGCTTGACCAAATCAACGGCATCGTTTCTGGCCGCTTATATTAACGCGCTGGGTCATACGATTGGTTGGCACTGGAATTGGCGCCTGAGCCTCGGCAAAGAGATTGTGTTTACGCTGAACACAAGTGCTGGGCACTTCGCACACTGGCTCAAAAAGCAGATTGCACCACCGTTGAAATTTGTGCGCTTCGGTCATCGAGTCGACGTAGGAGCTCCTTTCATTAAGCGAGCACACGGGAGAGAGCATAGCAGCGCGATTATCGTCGAAGCACGAACCGTTACACCACTCAGCGCACGCGATGATAGGTCGGCCGAGCGGTTCAGTCCGCCGTTTCGGGCTATCGAGTTTGCCGTTGATGAACTCGCCAGCGAACGCATCCAAATCTACGCAACGTGTGATTCGCCATGGGTTTTCGAACGGTTCTACTTTTTACTCGAACGTATCGCAGAAACGTGGCTGGAGGCGATGGAACGGGTGAAGGCATTGCTTAATCCAATGCGTCAAGCCGCAGTTGATAAGAGTAGTTCGGCCGTAATGCTATCCGGCCTGAGGCCGAGCGCAACGAACACAGGTAACGCAGCATCTAAAAGCCATAAGCGTGGCCCCCGCGTGCAAACACTCGACGAAACGGCACGTGCTCTGGTCGAACAATGGTTATCGGCAAAAAAACTGGGTGCAAAGCAAAATGCCTGGTGTATTGAATGGGGGATTAGTCCCCGCACACTACGTCGATGGATCAAAAAATACGAGGCCAAGTTGCGGACATAGTTTTAGTTAAAAACTATGTCCGCAACTTGGCCGCAACGTGTCCGTCTTTTGGCGCTGTTGTATGGTATCGTCAGTGCAACAGCGGAGGAGAAACGGAGGATGCTAACGCGAATTACGATTACATTGTCGATAAAGGAACGCGAGGCTTTGTCTCAGCTAGCTAAACGTGACTTTCGTGGCCTGAAGGAGCACATACGCTACATTCTGCGCCAGGAAGTGGAACGGCAATCTGTGCTGGTACTGGCGCGCGATACCTCCAGCACTACACAGGCTGCTGGCTAAACCAATGTACGCTGAGTGAATTTGGAGACATAGCCTATAAGCAAAACAGAGTAATTCATCCGTAGAAGAACGAACGAGCGCCAGCCCCCTACGCCTCTTACACGATAAGGGCTGACGCTCACCGGAACCGGCCCGAGAAGCACCGCACCGATGGAAGGTACAAGTTCCAAAGGCGTAGGCGACAGGCGAGCGGCGGCTCTGCCTCCCACTATACTACGGCTGTCGCCCAAGTGCAATAACAAAAAGGGAGCAGTTAAGTATGATTGCCAACCCTTATTTCTCTGTGCCTTCCTAAGTTTCCACTGCGAATACTGAGATTTGCTAATTAGCCTGCCACGCAGGGCCGCCGCACGCACGGTGTACGCACAGGAGATAGAGAAATGGCTAAATATCCAATAAAGCTTCCTTCTGGCCAGATTATCGTGCTAGACTCTAGGCGAACTGGTGATCGCCTTCAACTTGCACGGATCATTGCACAGATTGCTCTGCGGCTGGCAAAAGAAGACGCGGGAGGAATTACAATGAAAACGGATGAGAAGAAAACAGACTCACCAGTGCGTGAGTAATACAGTAGTAGGAGGTTATAATGCTCGTCGTTGCAAAGCCATCATTACTTGTCGCCATTTACCTTCGTGTATCGTCGGCAAAACAAGTCGATGGTGTCTCACTGGAAGATCAAGAGGTCAGATGTCGAGCATATGCCCAGCAACAAGGCTGGACGGTTGTTGCTCTGTATAGCGAGGCCGGTCGCAGCGCATTCACAGATCACTTGGTAAAGCGCATCGCGTTTCAGCAAATGCTTGATGATGCTGCGCGGCATAAGTTCGATATAGTTCTGGTGTATAAACTCAACAGGTTTGCACGTAAGGTCATCGTGCAACATCAAGCTGCGGCTGAACTTGAGAAACACAAGATTCAAATCGCCAGTGTCACCGAATCTATTGACCGCAAGACCGCTTCAGGTCGTCTCAATTTCGGTATACTGGCGGTGCTTGCCGAAGCTCAGAGTGATCAGCTCAGTGAGAAGATGCGCGACACACGTCATGCAGAGGCACGGCAGGGGCGCCATACTGGCCCTGTTCCAGTTGGCTTTGTACGCCAAGCAGGCAAGTTGATACCTGATTACGATTATATAGTTGGGGTTAAGCGGGCGTTCCAACTTTACGCTACCCGCCAATACAGCTTCGAGCGTGTCTGCGACATGCTGACCCAAGAAGGCTATGCGATGCCAAATGGACGTCCTTTCACCAAGTTTCAAATGGCCGAGATGCTGCGTAATCCAGTCTATATAGGGCGCATTCGGCATTATGAGCGAGATTATTAGGGAAAAATTGTTGGGAGCCAAGAATACGCGGCCGCGCACGAGGCGGTGATCGATAACGAAATATGGAAGACAGTTCAGGAAGAGATAAATCGGCGCGCGGCGAAAGCTGATCATAGCCATCGTATCGCTTCACAGCCGGCACTGCTCTCAGAATTAGCCCGCTGCTCAAATTGCGGAGCGCCAATGTGGCGTGGCGGGCGAGGTGGTGGCTATTATCGATGCAGCCGGCAACTTACGAGAGATTACCTCGATCCAGAGCGCAAGTTACGCTGCAATTTGGGCGGGGTTCAGGTTCAATTAGCAGAAGCGCATATCCTAGTTTCTCTTGCCGCTATTGCCGGTGATCAGGGCATCCTTAACTCGGCAGCAAAGCACATTTCCGAAGTTGTTCATAGTGAGGAGCAGCGTACTGCCTTACCCGATCCACAACCTATCAACGAGCAAATGCGACGTCTCGACCGCTTGTACGAACTAGGCAGATATTCCGATGCAGAATATGCACTAAAATTCCAACAGCTCAAAGCTAAACTTCACGCTGTTGATCAGCGAATTGAAAGCAGAAAAGGAGGTGTCGACAAAGCATTAACGCTCCTCAGCGATATTCCGTCGCTCATCGCGAAGGCAACATCGGAGGAGCGCCATGCACTACTGCTAGAGGTTTTCGACGCTGTCTATCTAACGCCCCACCAAGTAATGGCGGTGCGACCAGCAGCAACCTACGCCGATTTGTTAAAAGAAGCGAGGGAAAGGTTAGTTTGGTGGGCCGGGTGGGGATCGAACCCACGACACTCGGCTTAAAAGGCCGCTGCTCTACCACTGAGCTACCAGCCCACACGATGGGTATTATAACCAGCTTTACGATACACGCAAGCGACTGGTATTCAAAACCTCCAGCACATCAGCCGGGTAAGCTGCTATGCTGGAGGTTTCATTGGTAGCGGCGGATGGATTCGAACCATCGACCTTCGGGTTATGAGCCCGCCGAGCTGCCACTGCTCCACGCCGCGATGAAGGGTGCACGGCCCTACTCTCCCAGC
>LJCR01000013.1 GCA_001399705.1 Kouleothrix aurantiaca | reverse complement strand
GAGGCCGGCGCCGCGCCGCTGACCATCAAGGCCGATCGCAGCGCACTGCACGGCTTCGCACGCTGGTGGGAGACGACCCAGCGGCGTCCGCTCGACCCCGCGCTCGTCGTCGCACGCGACGCCGCCGCCTGGCAGCGCCATCGGCAGGTCGAAGACGGCAAGAACGCGCGCACCATCAACGGCGCCGCGCGCACACTCAAAAACTTCTTCATCTGGGCGCAGGCTCGGGGGATGGTGACGGAGAACCCGTTCGAGGGACTGAAGCCGCTCGCCGAGCAGGAGACTGGCCCACGTGCCATCCCACCCGCAGCGGTGGATGCCTTGCTCCGCACGGTCGTTCAAGAGCAAGATACGCGGCTCCGGCTGCGGGATCAAGCGGCGCTGGCGCTGCTGGTCTATGCCGGCCTGCGCGTCCAGGAGGTGTGTGACCTCCAGATCCGCGACCTGGCTATCCCTGGCCTCAGCGTGGCCGTGCGGCGCGGCAAGGGCGGCAGGTCCCGCCGCGTGCCGCTGCATCGTGATGCCGTACCATTGCTCAAAGCCTACTTGATGCGCCTGCGCTGTCCGGATGGCGTACCGGCGATCGGGAGCGAGGCGGAGCGTGCGCGGTTGCTGCTCAACTTCGACCCGACCATCCCTGGCCGACCCGCGCGGCCGGGAGTCGACCAGCGCACCATCCAGCGCCGGCTGAAGCACTACGCGCTCTCTGCCGCTGCCCGCCTGCGGGCCGACATGCCACATGTCGCGCTTGACCGCGCCGGCGAGCTAGATGACCTGGCGCGCCAGCTTGAGCGCGCGACCCCGCACACGCTGCGCCATAGTCTGGCGCGGCGCATGCTCACGAACGGCGCCGATCTCGCCGAAGTCAAGCGCGTGCTGGGGCATAGCCGCATCACCACGACGCAAATGTATACCGAACCGAGCGAGGACGAGGTTCGCGGCGCCATCGGGCGGGCGGGAGTATGACCCGCATGTGCGATGGCTGGCGCTGGTGGAGTGGTTACGTTCTGTTTGGTGGCGCCAAAGCGCGGGGGTCATTGCCGCACCCCGGCCGTAACTCGCACCATCTACCTGAATCTACCCAAAGGTGCTGCTACTGTGTCCGTAGGGTGTCCGTGACCGATCAAGAAGAACCCACACTATCCAAGCGCCTCCAGATCCTCACCGAGGAGGAAATTGACGCGCTCTATGGGCGCCCCTGCTTCACGGCTGAGGAGCGCGAACTGTACTTTACGCTCACGGGGCCAGAACAGCAGATCCTCCAGCGCTTCCGCCTCCTCCATGTCCAGGTCTATTTTCTCCTCCAGTTGGGCTATTTCAAAGCCAAACAGCTGTTGTTCACGTTTGCATTGGCTGACGTTCCCGACGATGTCAGCTACCTCGTCGAGCGCTATTTTCCTGATGCCACCCATCGTCCCGTGCGCCCGCTCACGAAACGGACAATCCTCAAGGTGCGCCAGGTCATTCTCGAACTCTGCCAGTATCGGCTGTGTACGGCGGCCGAGCGTCACCAGTTGCTCCTCCGTGCGCAGCAGGCAGCCCGAATCAGTAGCCAGCCCATCTATGTCTTTCGCGCGGTGCTCCAGTATCTCATCGATCAGCGCCTGGTGCTGCCGGGCTATACGGTGATGCAAGAAGCGATCGTCGGCAAGGCCCTGACCGCTGAGCACAATCGCCTGATGTCCCTGCTCCAGACCCACCTGACCGCTGCGGAATGTGCGACCCTCGACCAACTCTTTGACGATGTTGATGGCCTCTACCACATCACCCTGCTCAAGCGTGAACCAAAAGAGTTTACCCGCACCGAAATGCGCCAGGAGCTGAACCGCGGTGATACGCTCCGCCCGCTCTATCAGGTGGCCACGCGCATCGTTCCTTATTTGGCGATCTCCAATGAAGCTATCAAGTACTATGCGTCCCTGGTGGGTTACTATTCGGTCTTTCGTCTGACCCAACTCGATCGCTGGACGGTCTATCTCTACCTGCTCTGCTTTATCCTCCACCGCTATCAGCGCGTCCACGATCATCTCTTGACCTGTTTCATTCATCTGGTGAATGGAGCACTCGACGAGGTGAAAGTGGCCGTCAAGGACGACATCGCCGAACAACGGCTGGAGCGGAATGCCGATCTCGCCAAAGCCGGGCACATTCTCAAGCTGTTTACCTCCGATCAGATTGCTGCGACTGCCCCCTTCGAGGATGTCCGCACGCAAGCGTTTGCGATACTGGACCGGCACAAACTCGACCGCATTGCCGACTATATCAGTACCAAGGTGAGCTTTGATGAGCAGGCCTTGCATTGGGAGCAGTTTGAAAAACAGGCCAGGCGGCTCAAACTGCATCTGCGCCCGCTGCTCCTGGCCGTCGATTTGTCGGCGACCCGTGCGGATGCGCCGCTCCTTAGCGCCATCCAGTTCTTGAAAACCACCTTTCAGCACGGGCGATCGCTGGGGCAACTCGCGGCCGACACCATCCCGACCAACTTTATTCCGGTGCGCCACAAGCGCTACCTGTACACCCACGATGAGACGGGGCACAAACGCCTCATCCCCGATCGCTATGAACTCCTGGTCTATCGGCTGCTGCGCAATGCGCTCGAAGCCGGGGATATCTTCTGCCGCCACAGCGTGCGCTTCCGCAGTTTTGAGGACGATCTGCTCGACAACCAGCAATGGAAGGACAAGGAACGCTTGATCGTTCAAACCGGGCTGCTCATTCTGCTCCAGCCGGTCCAGGACCACCTCGCCGCGCTCGAACGCCTACTGGAAGAGCGCATTCAGGCCGTGAATCAGCGCATCGTGCAGAAAGAAAATACCCACTTCCAGATCAAAAGCCGGGGTAAGCGTATCCGCTGGACATTGCAGTATCCGCGTGGCAGTGAGCCCGTTAACCATCCGATCTTCGATACGGTGCGCCAGGTCGATATTGGCAGTCTCCTCCATTTTGTCGATCAGGCCTGCCAGTTTCTGACGCAGTTCGATCATGTCTTGGGCCGCTATGGCAAACAGGCGGCGGACAACCGCGCGCTGCGGGCATGTCTGATCGCCTGGGGGACCAACATGGGCCTGGGACGCATGGGCGAGATCTCGGATATCTCCTACCAGACGCTGGCCCGCACCTCCGAGAATTTCATTCGCCCGGAAACGCTCAAAGCAGCCAATGATTGTGTCAGCAATGCGATTGCCAGCCTCCCGATCTTCCAGTACTATGATCTGGGCGAAGTCGTCCATTCGAGCAGCGATGGCCAAAAGTTTGAGAGCCGCCTGCCGACGTTCAACGCCCGCCACGCCTCCAAATATTTCGGCCTGCAAAGAGGCATCGTCGCCTATACGCTGATCGCCAATCATATTCCAGTCAACGCCCGCATTATTGGCGCCAACGAACACGAAAGCCATTACGTGTTCGATCTGCTGTTCAACAATACCACCAGCATCCAATCGCAGGTCCATTCGACCGATACGCATGGCACCAACGAGGTCAATTTTGCGTTGCTGCACATGTTCAACTACCAATTTGCGCCGCGCTACAAAAACATCCAGGAGAAAATGCGAACAGCGCTGTATGGTTTCCAGCATCCGCGCCAGTACGGCGATCTGATCCTCAAGCCCATCCGGAAGATCAATACGGAGCTGATCCGTGAAGAATGGGACAACCTCCAGCGGATCTTCGTCTCGTTGGCGCTGAAAACGACGACCCAGAGCATTATTGTGAGCAAACTCAGCGCCTACGCGCGCAAAAACAAGACGCGGCGCGCGCTGTGGGAATATGACGCGATCATCCGCAGCCTGTACCTGCTAGACTACATTGATTCGCCGCCACTACGCCAGAATGTCCAGCGGGCGTTGAACCGTGGCGAGAATTACCACCAACTGCGCCGCGCGGTCTCCTACGCCAACTTCGGCAAACTGCGCTTCAAGAGCGAAGACGACCAGGTGCTGTGGAGTGAGTGCAGCCGGCTGATCAGCAACTCCATTATCTACTACAACGCCACGATTCTCTCGCGCTTGTTGGCGCATAAAGAAGCCGCTGGGGGTAGAGAAGGTGCGGCAGTGCTGAAACAGGTTTCCCCGGTGGCATGGCAACACATCAATTTCTACGGCCGGTATGAGTTCACCAAGGCACCCACGCCGATCAATCTCGATGGGATTGTGGCAGAATTAGCCCAGCGCCCGATCGTGCCGGTGGAGGAAGCGGCCGAAGGAACCGCCCCGTGATAGGGCAGATCTGGGACTACCAACCGGAGCACACACGATTTCGGATAATGCACCTTTTTGGGGCGATATGCAAAAAACCCCATGTATGGTTCTATCGTTGGGCCCTGACACCTTTGGCGCTATTAGTGGCGATGATCGTTCCGGCTGTCGCTGCGGCGCACCCGCTCGGCAACTTCACGGTCAACCACTATAGTCGGCTGGAGCTGACGCCGGGCCAGGTGCGCCTGTTCTATGTGCTGGACATGGCCGAGATCCCGGCATTCCAGGCCATCCAGGAGATCGATCGCGACAGCGATACACAGGTCAGCCCAGATGAAGGCGCCGCCTTCACGATAGCCAGGATGGACCAACTGCGCCAGAAGCTCCAGCTGACGCTCAATGGCACGTCTGTCGATCTGAAGCCTGTCGGGACGCCTGAGTTGAGCTTTCCGGTCGGCCAGGGCGGCCTCTCGCTGCTCCGACTGACGTTCTGGCTTGAAGGATCGCTCCCAACCGCCGGCCAGGGGGCGGTCGCCGCGGAGTATCGTGACGACAACGACAGCGAGCGCATCGGTTGGCGCGAGATCGTCGTGCGGGGTCAGAACGGCCTGCAGGTGTTTGATGCGAGCGTCTCGGATCAGGACCAGAGTGATGAGCTGCGCACCTATCCACAGGATATGCTGTCGAGTCCACTAAATCAAGCGTCCGCCCGCTTCTCTTTCCAGCCAGTCAGCGGCCAGACCCCGCGCCCAGGCACGGCAACCAGGCAGCTCGGCGCGGCGAGCAACGATGGGGCCTTCGCAGTGTTGATCACGTTGCCCGAGCTCGACCTGCGGGTTGTTCTGCTGGCGCTCGCGACGGCGCTTGGCCTGGGCGCCCTCCATGCGCTGGAGCCTGGCCACGGCAAAACTGCGGCGGCCGCCTATCTGGTTGGAGCGCGTGCCACGCCGGGCCATGCGGTCGTACTTGGGCTGACGATCACCGCGATGCACACGTCAAGCGTCTTCATTCTGGGGCTCGTCACGCTGTTCGCTTCGCAGTTTATCCTGCCCGAGCGCCTGCTGCCGTGGCTAGGGCTTGCCTCGGGCCTGATCGTCGTGGTGATTGGGCTGCGCATGTTCCTGAGCCGCCTGCGTTCGAGCAGCGCCGCTCCAGCACACAGTCATAGTTCCGAGCATGACGACGATCACCATCATCCGCATAACCATGACCACGATCACGGGCATAGCCACGGCCACGACCACGGTCACAGCCATCTGCCGCCAGCGCTGACAGGCGGCAATATCGGGTGGCGGGGCGTGCTTGCGATTGGCATTTCCGGCGGACTGCTGCCTTGCCCGGCGGCGCTGGTCGTGTTGCTAAGCGCGATCGGATTGGGCCGGCTGGGCTTCGGGATGCTGCTGATCGTAGCGTTTAGCGGCGGTCTGGCCCTGGTACTCAGTGGAATTGGTCTGACGGTGCTCTACGGCGGGCGCTGGTTGCGCCGTTACCAACTGGGAGAAAACTTTGCCCAGAGGCCGATGGTCGCCTGGGCTGCCAGGTCATTGCCCGCGTTCAGCAGCCTGCTGGTGGTGGGGGCCGGCCTCCTGCTGCTCTACCATGCGTTGCCGCTGCTTCGTATCTGGCAGCTGTAGCTTAAAGAGCGGTGCTGCACACGCAGGATCGAAGAGTCAAAAAACACAAGTGTGTCGCATTTCCCACACTTTCATCTGGCGGATAAGGCATGGGCTCGGCCTCGTCCGCCAGATGCTTGCTCCCCCAATCGCAACAGCGCCGGCTGTTCCCAACTCCCTGCTCAGAGAGCAAAAGTTCCATCTTTCGCGTACTCATCAGCATTAGTGAACTTCTCATCACCACATGGCATGCTCCTCGAATTTGAAAGAAGCATGCCGTGGCAATGATCCAAAAACAAAGGCATCGACCTGTGTCGCCAGCGCGTATCACACTGCCGAAATGAGCGGTGTAGAAACAGCGAATCCGTACCGACTCCGCATATGCTACGCCTGGAACTCTGGCGAGAAAGGATCTGTCTTTGAACATGCTCAAATTGACGCAAGCATTCCCGCGACGACTCAAGATCTCGACCGACCGAGTGATGTGGGCCGCTGTCTTGGGGAGTTGCTTCCTGATTGTGCAGGCCACACTGACGCCGTATCACTTCCAATTTGTGGCCATGCTGAATACGTTTGGCGCCGGCGGGCTGATCATGAAATTCGTTGGCGGCCCCAGCGATCCCGCCGATATGATCAACAATGTGGTCTTGTTTCTTCCCCTTGGTTTTTGTTTGGCGTGGCTGCTGCAACGGCGCCAGCACACCGGGCTGCTTGCCGCCGCCGCGCCACTGCTTGTGGGGGCCGGCCTCTCGCTTGCGGTGGAAGTGCTTCAGCTTTTTTTGCCGACCCGCACTTCGACCCCGATTGACGTGCTGACGAACAGCCTGGGCACGCTCCTCGGCCTGCTGATGGTCTATGGCATGCGGCTGGTGTTCCGCTCGCCGACCAATCTGATGATCACCCTGGCGGGTTGGCTCGTTACGGCTTTTGCGGTGACCGTACCGCTACAATCGGGCGCGAGCCTCACGAACTGGGATCCTACATTTCCGCTGCAAATCGGCACCCAAAGCAGCCCGGAGTGGTCGTGGTCGTGGAAGGGTCAGGTGTTCGACGTTGCCATCGCGGACACCGCGCTGACCGAAAGCCAGGTCCAGGCATTGGTCAGCGGCGCGCAGCCATTGGCCAGCTTCAACAACACATTTCGCGCATCGTATCAGTTTATCGGCAGTGGAAGCTATGTAGATCGTACGGGCACACTACCAGACCTCGTCTGGAAAGGCGCAACACCGCAAGAGCAGGCAGGAACAGGTGTCCCAGTTGCAGACGATCGCTGGCTGGAAACACTAGCTCCCGCAGCTTCGCTCACACAGCGGGTCGCCCAAACGTCACAATTCACGTTGATTACGACAGTCGCGACTGGTGATTCGAAGCAGGAGGGACCAATTGTTGCGCTGGTAGGAGATCTGGCTCACCAGAATTTTACGCTCGGCCAGGAGCAGGACCATCTCACTTTTTTTCTGCGGACGCCCATATCTGGCGAAAGCGCGTCGGAAATCCCCGAACTATTCGTACCAGAGGTTTTCGCGGACACGCGCCCGCATCAAGTAATTGTGACCTACAATCGCGGAACGTTTCAGTTCTACATTGATGGCGTACGCCAGCCACACGCACAGATCATCACACCAGAGTATACATTTTTCGGCTACTTGCTGCCACCGCAGATCGCCTCCTGGATGCAGCACAAATTGTTGAATCCTGACGAGCGCTACGCCTTGCTCTATAAGCTGCTCTATGAAAGTTTGCTGTTTCTCCCGCTCGGGTTGCTCCTGGCACTCGTGATGAGATACCTGCCATCTGTAGTTAGTCCACGTCTGCGTGGTGGATTACTGGTTGCCGGTATAATCCTACCCGCTGTCCTTCTGGAAGCCGAGCGGGTGCTGGCGGGTGGCCAGACGATGCAGTGGATCAACCTTGCGCGAGGCCTGATTCTGATAGCATGTTCCTGGATGTTCTTCCGGGCGCGGATAGTATCGTGGGGCCGATATAGGCAAAAGGAGATGCGCTCGCGTGCTGGAGTTCAGCCATTCGGTCATGAAATGGCTCGTCCGACGCTGCCGGAATGACGGCCATCTGCCAGGAGTGCCGGAGCGAGCTGGTGATTGGCCCCTGCGGCGCCTGCTGCCTTGCCCGGCGACGCTGGTCGTGTCGCTAAGCGCGATCCGATTGGGCCGGCTGGGCTGTGGCGAGGCCGGCGGTTTGCTGCCCTACCACGCGCTGTCGCTGCTCGCTCTTCTTGCGCTCGTCCTGTCATCCTGCAATTGAGGCGTGCTGGCGGGGGTGTCTGCTACCAGCGAGCAGGAAGAAACACCAGCATTCGCGTCGGATCGATATCATACAGCAGCGTCTGCCGGGGCAAACGCAGCAACTGCCAGGCCAGGTGCAAATCGCCGACTGCGCCAGGCGTGTTCGTGAGCAGCACGCTGAATGCGACGCTTGCGACATAGTGGTTGGGCACGGCGAGCAGTGGCAGCATCGTGAGGGTGATCAACACAAGCGGCGCCAGTGCAACTGTGAGCGCATGATCGCGCGCTTGAAACTGCCCGAACGCGGCCGCATACGCAAGGAGCCGCCCCATGTCCATCCCATAGGACACGCGGTGCTTGTAATGACGAAGGACAAGCCCGTGGATAAGCTCATGGAAGAAGAGGGTCGCAACAGAGGCAGCGAGCATCGCTGCGATCGCAACAATATCCAGCGGCACCTCGATCGGTAGCGACAGGCCCCCATGTAGCCCGAGCGTCATGACGCTCAGCAATGGTAGCATGATGACGAAGACCACTGCTGCGACGACGTTGAGTACAGCCCCGGGATGATACACGAGATATCCCGATCCGTATCCTGCCGGCGCTGCCGGCAGCGAGTCGCGAGTTGAAGCAGGTGTAACCATCTCCACGCTTCCTATGCTGATCTGCATCGCGCCCTTAACTTCACCGGATGCTGTGAGGCGAAGCTGAGTTCTTGAGTCGGTCCTGGACCAGCGACGCCCAGCCTAACGAGTCCAGTCGTACGCTGTTATCGTCGGGATAGTAGACCAGCACCGCTCGCTCAAAATATTGCATCGTGCGCCACCGGCCGTCGGCCGCTAACCCCTCGAACTCCTCCGAGAGCGGGCGGCCGAGCAGGAGCATCCCATCGTTCCGCTCCCAGTAGGTCAGGAACGCCTCGCGGACAACGTGATCGGCGTCAGGGACGGAAGGCCCACCGGGCGGCTCAACCGTGGGCGGCAGGTTGCGTCCCACAAGGGCAGCATGACCAAGCGGCGCCAATTGGACCAGGTAGGGCGTGTCAGCCTGACCGGGGTGGATTTCCAGGATCGCCCGCTCGAACACCTGATGGGTGATCTCGCCGATGCGCTTCGATGGCGCCAGCGGCAGGCCGAATCGCTCAGCTCCCCCGTGGGCCTTCCAGAAGCGCCAGATCAACGCGGGCATCAAGAAACCGTGCTCCTCGCGATCCTCAGGCAAGAACAGCAACTCCGCGGCTTGAGCCAATACCGCCCGCACGCCGGCCAGATTCTGCGCAAAGTCAGGATTGATCCCGTCAAACAACTCCGGCGTGATCGCCGCGATCCCCAGGCTGCCAGCCCAATCGTGCATGCCACCGGTGATCATGTAGTTCGGCCAGAAGCGGTCATAGCGATAGCCGGTAGCGGTTGCGTAGACCTTCGCCAGCGCGATCGAAGGCGCGTGCTCGCAAAACGCTGGAAACACGTCGCCGCCGGATGTGTGGTAGAAGATCACGCCCGCCGCATCGAGCAAGAAATCGCGAATCAGTCGACTCTCCAACTCGGACTCGACGTATGGCCCACCGGTGTCGGACTCGATTCCGTAAGCGCCCTGGACGCGGATGTTCCAGTCGTTCTCCCGGCAAGCATCCAGGTTCGTGTTCATGTTACGGTTCAGGTCTACGCCATTTGCGTTAAAACGCGAGCCGAGTGCCAACCCATCCGGGTTGAGCGTCGGGATGATGTACAGCCGCACCGAGGGCGGCACCTCGTCCGGGTTGTTGCGGAAATGGTCGGCAAGCTCGCTCGCAAGCTGGAACGTGTTGGCCTCCGGACCACCGTGGGCGTCACCGACGAGTACAAACTTGCGCGGCCCATCGCCGATCTTGACGGCGGTGATCGGCCGGCCGGCGCCAGAGCGACCGAGCGTCAGCTCGGCGACATTGGATGCGATACCAGGTGGTTCGGGGAACCAGGGCAGTATCACAAGGGCTAGAAGCAGTGAGGTGAAGTTGCGTACCATGGAACACCCGTCGTAAATGCACTCCTGAGCGTGCTGAACCGCCGCGTGACCGATTATACATCAGAGCTGAGTCGCGCTCACAGTGCGCCTGACTGTCATAGGCGGCAACCGACTCGCCATTTCGCCTGCGCGCTCTCTACCGGCAACACACTCATACAATTGACGCGGCTTGCGAACAACGGAATACGGGTATCGTCGCCTCACGCTGTCCATGTTCGTGTCATTTGGTCGCTCCTTCGGTTCGTCGATCACATGGGAAAAGACACAGTGATGTAGCAAAACGCACGTTCTGCCCATAAACTGAGCGATTTTCCATCTGGTAAATGTACGCTGTTGCGGCAGTTGAGCGCGAACAGTACACTCCACCAGACAGGAGTGCAATGATTCGGCGCTCCTGTGAGTCGATAGTTTGTAGCATGATGCTCTATGCGATTACCCATGTGGAGGACAAGCGGATGCGGTTTCAACGATTGTACAAAGTGTTCGTGCTCGTGCTCGTTCTGGCGGCGCTGTCCGCCTGTGCGGCAAGCCAGCCCGCCGCCCAGTCTCAGCCGACCACGGACGCGTCCATGCCTGGAATGGATCATGGTGCGATGTCCCAGCCCAGCCCACAGGCGCAGCCGACGTCGCCCGCGAGCACGCCAGGGATGCAGCATGGCCCGACCGCGCAGCCCGAAGCAACCGTCGCGGCGATGCCGGGGATGGATCACGACGGCGGCTCACAGACGGAAGGTGGCCACACCATGGCGCCCGTCGATGTAAGCGGCGCGCCTGCGGCAGCGCCTGACGCGCGCGGCAATCAACCCCTGGAGCCGAAGCTCGTCGACGGCGTGAAAGAGTTCGAGCTGGCCACGAGCGTCATCAAGTGGAACATCTTACCGGACGTGCAGGTCGGCGCCTATGCCTACAACGGCCAGGTTCCCGGCCCGCTCATCCGTGTCAACGTCGGCGACCAGGTGCGCGTGCGGGTCAAGAACAACCTGCCCGAGCCGACCTCGGTCCACTGGCATGGATTGAGCATTCCCAACGCGCAGGACGGCGCTGCCGACGTGACGCAGCCGCCGATCAAGCCAGGGGAGACCTTCACCTACGAGTACACCGTGCCAAATACACCGGGTACCTTCTTCTACCACACCCATGTCCAGGGCGATCGTCAGCAGCCGCTGGGCCTATACGGCGCGCTGATCATCGACGACCCAAACGCGCAGCCCGACGCCAGCCAGGAATACATTGTGGAGCTGGGCGAGTGGCGCGTCGCGGACGGGCAGACCTTCCCAGCAATGGAGTTCGATGGCATGCTGCCGAACTTCTTTACGATCAACGGCAAGAGCTACCCGGCCACAGAGACAGTCAAGGCGAAAGTGGGCGAGCGTATACGCTTTCGCTTCATCGGCAGCGGGCAGTTCATCCACCCCATGCACATCCACGGCGGACCGTTTGAGATCGTCGCGACCGACGGCAACCCGGTGCCGGAGGGTGCACGCCTGACGAAAGATACCGTGCTGGTCGGACCGGGAGAACGCTACGATGTCGTCTGGACCGCACGGGAGCCAGGCAAATGGCTGCTCCACTGCCACATCAACCACCATATCACCAACAATGGGGCTGAGGTTGCGGGCGGCGGCGGCCTGACGATGGTGATCGAAGTAGCACCATAGACCAGTTCCCCAGCGCTGGAGAACGGGGTGCCGAATGTCCAGGACAACAGTAATCCACCGCTCTCTGTTAGTGTGTCTGTGCCTGGTTGCGCTCCTTGGGGCTGTCTCGGCACGGGCGCAGCCGCCGCCGCCTGATGACCCGCTCAACCAGGTCGGCTTTGATCAGCGGCTGAACGAGCAGGTCCCGCTCGATCTCGTGTTTCGTGATGAGACCGGAGAGTTGGTTCGGCTCGGCGGCTACTTCGCTACAAAACCGGTGATCCTGACGCTCAACTACTATGAGTGTCCAAACCTCTGCACACTGGTGCTCACGCAACTCGTCGAAACGATGCGCAAGCTGCCGTTCGACGTCGGGGACCAGTTCGAGGTGATCACGGTGAGCATCGATCCACGCGAGACGCCCGCGATCGCCAGCGCGAAGAAGGCGACCTATATCGAGCGCTATGGGCGCAGGAGCGCGGCTGACGGCTGGCACTTTCTCACCGGCGAGCAGGCCGCGATCGAGCAGCTGGCCCAGGCGATCGGCGTCCGGTATGCGTACGATGCCCGGCAGGATCAGTACGCCCATCCGAGCGGCATCACGGTGCTTACTCCCCAGGGGAAGATCTCGCGGTATTTCTATGGCATCGAGTACTCGCCCACCGACCTGCGCCTGGGTCTCGTGGACGCCTCCGCCGGCAAGATCGGCTCGCCGGTTGACCAATTGCTGCTGCGCTGTTACCGCTATGATCCGGTCACGGGACGGTACACTGTCGCCATCATGAGCATCGTACGGGTCGTTGGGATCGCCACGATCTTGATTCTGGGAGTGTTTGTCCTCGCGATGGTTCGCCGCGAGCGACGATCCACGTCGCTGTCTTAGTTCCGCCGTAGCCCGTGGGAGATTCTCAGGGCCGGTTCCGGCGCCAGTAATTGTACGATTTGCTTCAACAGTGGAGCAAATCGTACAGTTACTGGCGCTGTCCTAGCGATTCAGTGCTGGCAACTGGTCATGATTTGCCGCGTTGCGCTGTGCTCCCTATACTGGCAGTGACATGCGGTAAAAGGAGGCCGTGTATGGATGCAATACCGATCTTTCCCGCGCTGCTGGCCTTTATGATCGCGGCGCTGAGTGCGCTTGGCTACGCGCTCCATCGCCTTGCGGAAGTGCCACATGGCTTCAGTGCGCCACCCGGGCCGGCAGCTCACTGTGCGCAGTGCGGGCGGAGTCTCGATAGTAGCTGGAGTCACTGTCCACGCTGTGGAACGTCGCGCGAACTGCCGAGCGCTGCTACGCACACGCCGCAGTAGCTCCATGATGTCGCCAGGCTCCAGAACAGTGCCAACGCACCATGACCGCATGTGACTTCGCCTGGCACACAGGAGCGATACACCGATATGGTTGAGCAGAAGGTGCATTGAGGAGCACAATGTCTGGTGATCCGTTGCCCGACTATGGTCCGATAGCGCGACGCCGGGCGACCAATCGTCGCTCGCGCCGCCGAGTCCCGCCTCACCATGCGCGACGACGCCCCGCTACCATGCTCCGCGTTGTTGCAGGCCTGTTTGGCACGCTCGTCTTGTTGCTACTCCTCGTCGCGATCGCCGGCCTCACCGCCCTGGACCGCGCCTACAGCGGGCGGATCATCTCCAACGTCGCCGTCCGCGGCCTGAACCTGAGCCAGATGCGGCCGGACCAGGCACGCGCCGCGCTGCACCAGCGCTACGCGGCGTTCCTGGCGGCGCCCGTGACGTTCCAGTTCGAGGGATATACCTGGCGACCAACCGCAGCGCAGATCGGTATATCGCTGGAGATCGACGTGGCGGTCGATCGCGCCTATGCCGCCGGGCGCGGGCCCAATCTGGTTAATGGCCTTTCAGAAGCGCTGGCAATCTGGCAGAACGGTATCGATCTCCCCCTGCGCCTGATCGTCGACCAGCGCCGCCTGCAGGCGTACATCACGAGCCTGGCGCGCGAGGTAGAGGCGCCACCGCAGAATGCGCACGTGACTGTCCTCAAGGGGCGGATCGTCAGCATGGCGCACCAGATCGGACGCCAGACGTTTGTTGACCAGACCGTGGGCGATGTGCTGGCGGGACTCGCGGCGCTGCAGCCGCAGACCGTCACGCTCCGCACCCGGATGCTGCGCCCGCTGGTCGATGACGCCGGCGTGGCGGAGGCGCGCCGACAACTGAGCGGGCTCTTACAGTCGCCGATCGCACTGACCGCCGGTGAGCAACGTTGGACCTGGACGCCGGAGGAACTGGGGAATATAGTCGAACTCGCGCGTGTTCCGAACGATGAGGCGCCAGGGTCGCGCATCGTCGCGACCCTCAACCGCGATCTGCTGGCGCGGCGATTGAATCAACTGGCGCAGGAGATCGACGCCGCTCCCGTCGAGCCGCGTCTGCAGTTCAGCACGACGGGGCTGCGGATCACAAAAGCGGGACGTGACGGTGCGAGGCTGGAGGTGGGCCAGGCACTCGACCAGCTCATGGCGGCGCTCTGGGAAGACCAGCGTACGATCGCGCTGCCAGTGACAGTACTCCAACCGCAGGCGCGGCCGGAGACACTGGCGCACCTCGGCATTGTCGAATTGGTCGCGCAGGGCAAGAGCAGCTTCGAAAACTCGGCGCCCTACCGCGTGACCAACATCCAGGCCGGCGCGCGCCAGATGAACGGCGTGCTGATCGCGCCTGGTGAGGAGTTTTCCTTCAACCGGACCATCGGCGCGGTCGACGAGTCAAACGGCTTCACGCAGGGCTACGCGATCATCGACGGGCGAACGCAGCTTGAGTGGGGCGGGGGTGTCTGCCAGGTGTCCACAACGGTCTTCCGGGCCGCCTTCTGGGCCGGCGTGCCGATTACCGAGCGCAACCAGCACTCGTTCCGCATCCGCTGGTATGAAAAGTTCGAGCCGATCGGTATGGACGCGGCGATCTTTACGGGGCCAGACGGCTACGATCTGCGGTTTGTCAACGACACCGCCCACTGGTTGCTGATGGAAACCGTCGTCGATACCGCTGGCGAGGTGCTGACCGTGAACCTCTACGGCACCAGACCCAGCCGCGAGGTGATTCAGACGCCGCCGGCGATTACGAACGAGGTACCAGCGCCGACCAAGCCGCGCTACGTGGATGATCCAGGCGTTTCGGCCGGCATAGTTAAGCAGACCGACACCGCGCGAGGAGGGATGGACGTGCGAGTGGGCCGAATTGTGAAGCAGAACGGGAAGGTGCTGTTACAGGATACGTTCTTCAGCCGCTTCCAGCCCTGGCCAGATGTTTTTGTGCGCGGCACTGGACCGTGAACGCAAGATACAGACAATCAGTATCAAGAAGGCGGAGCTGTGCTGGTGCTTGACAAGATGCCAGGCGCAAAACATCCTGATCAACTCAGGTTGCACTTGTGGAGGCATGAGCATGGAGCCGGGATATATCACCTGGAGCAGCACTCCGACTGGCTGGCTGGCAATGATCCGAGACGCACATGGCAGGACTTGGGCAGTGAGCATCAGCAGAAGTGAGGGACAGCGAATGCAACTCACAGTGACGATGCTATGCCGAGAGGCTGGACTGTACCGCAGCAATAACATGGCCCAGACGTTCAGTGAAGCTCAGGAATGGTGCTATGAGCAACTGGGATTGACCGATGCATGATTCCTTTTGCCAGGCTGAAGCATCTGGGTATTAGCGAGATGTCAGTTCAACTACCTGAGGAGCTGGGCACATGCACCAGGCTATTCTGGACGCTTGGTAATGCGCTGCTGCTGCTGGGCGTTGTGCTACTGCTCTACGTCGGCGGCGTGTATGCGCAGGCAGAGTACAGCCGCTATGCCGCACGCGGGGATACGGATGCGCCCGCACCGCGAGCGGTCGGCGTAGTGGCGCGCGAGGCGCCGGTGCCATTCACGGCGCCGATCCTCAGCACCGCCTCCATTGATGGGCAGATTGCCGGCGCGATCCCCGATGCCGCACGGGCGGCGCATGAATCGACGGTCACGCGAGTGGTCATCCCGAGCATTGGCGTGGACTCGAAGGCTGTGGAGGTCGGCTGGGAGGTCAAGGAGCAGAACGGCCAGCAGGTCGCGGCCTGGCAGGTGGCCGAGTACGCGGTGGGGCAACACCGCGGCTCGGCCAACCCCGGCGAAGGTGACAATATCGTGCTGGCAGGTCATGTTGGTGGCTACGGGAAAGTGTTCAAAAACCTGTTCTACGTCAGGCCCGGTGATCAGATCACGCTCTACAGCGCCGGGCAGCAGTACCTGTACGTCGTCCAGGAGCGGCTGCTGCTGGACGAGGAAGGCGTCTCGCCGGAACAGCGCGCGGCCAACGCGCGCTACATCGCGCCGACTAACAGCGAGGTTGTTACGCTACTCACCTGCTGGCCGCCCACGGGGCCGGACAAGTTCAGGCAGCGGGTGGTGGTTCGCGCGGTGCCATTCGGCGCAAACGCGGCGGTACAACCGCTGAGCCAGAGCAACTGGACGGCGCGTTGACTCGGTCGCGAAGGAGCGCAGATGACAACAGCCAGCAATGACTTCGGGCCTCGTGGCTTCGCCTTGAAACCGCTGCATCTAATCGGCGTCGCCATAATCGTGATGGCGATCGCGATGGGGTATTCTGGCCTGCGAACCGCCTTTCGACCCTACACGACGAGCGTGAGCGAGGCAATCAGGAGCGGGCGCAGCGTCCAGCTCGCCGGGTTCCTGAACCCGGCCGACCCGGCAGCTACGACGCCGACGGCAACTTCGCATTTAGCCTGCAAGATAGCAGCGGCAAGGTGGTGAAGGTCGTCTACACCAGGCCCAAGCCGGCGAACTTCGAACAGGCGGTTAGTCTTGTGGCGATCGGCCGCCACGATATGACGAAGGGCGTGTTCCTGGCTGATGATATGCTGGTGAAATGTCCCTCGAAGTATCAGGAGCAGTTCGATCAAGGCGGCGGTAGGTAATCGTCAGTTGTCAGTTGTCCGTCGGTCGCGGCGAGACCGAATAGCAGCACGGCGACTGATATTAACAGCGAGAAGAGGCAACTATGTATTTGCTCGGCACGATCTTCATTGTGAGCGGCATCGCCGCGGCGCTCCTCGCGACAGTGAGCTATGCACTGGTAATACGCGGCAACACTGCTGCGCTGGCTTATGGGCGGCTGGGAACCAATGCAGCCCTGGGCGCGGTGCTGCTGATGGTGGCGCTGCTGGTCGCTGTGTTCGTGGCGCGGCGCTACGACATCAAGTATGTCTACGACTACAGTTCGGCCGATTTGGAGTTTCGTTTCCGTGTGGCCTCGCTCTGGGCCGGCCAGCCGGGCTCGTTCGTTATCTGGGCGCTATGGGGACTGATCGCCGCCCAGTTCCTCATCCGCCGCACACGCCACGCCGAGCCATATGTCCTGAGCATCTTCATGCTGATCCAGGCGGCCCTGCTTTTCTTTATGTTGATCATCAACCCGTTCGCGCCGTACACTGACCCAACCACCGGCGCCGCACTCGCGCCGTCTGATGGCAAAGGGCTGAACGAGCTGCTGCACAACCCCTGGATGGTGATCCACCCGCCGATCCTGTTCGTCGGCTACGCGCTGCTGGCGCTGCCGTTCGCCTTCGCCGTCGCCGGCCTGTGGCGGCGCGACTACGATGGCTGGGTGCAGCGCGCATTGCCCTGGACGCTGGCGGGCTGGACATTCCTCGGACTGGCACTCCTGCTGGGCGGCTATTGGGCCTACGAGACGCTCGGCTGGGGCGGCTACTGGGGCTGGGACCCATAGGCATCAAGTTAAGGAGAGCAATGTCGGGTCCAGGAGCAGTTGGTAGGTATTCGGGTCCTTTCGGCGTTTCGTCTGGCGACCAGCGCGTGCTAACCACTTCATCACCTCCCGCAGTGCCACGTGCAAGCGACCACTCCTTCCCATCGCTCGTGCCAGCCTCCGCGCGCTGGTCCGCACCACTTTTGCCGCCTTTCCCAGGCTGCGCTCAAGCGTTTCCCAACAGCCTGTCACCAGCAGCCAGTGCTCGATCACCATCCCCAAGAACTTTGCGTACAGCTCACACTGCACCCGCGCCGCCTGCTCTCCGCGCGTCTCATCCACGCCTCCGTGACTCTTCCACAGCTTGTGCAGCAACTCGATTTGCCAGCGCAGCTTCAGCAACACCAGTGCCTCCTGCACGCTTAACTCCTCGGCCCTCAGCGTCGTAATCATCAGCGTCCAGCCACACAGCAGCAGCCGCTCCGGCCGTAGCCTGTACTGTTTGTCGCGCGCGTCCTTGCGCAGCCGTTCGCGTCGGCGCTGGGCGACCGCTTCTGGCACCGCCACTGCCAGCAGACGGCACGCAATCCGCTGCTTGACCCCAATCGTCACGTTGAGATCGAGTGTGCTGCTCTGCTGCAGGGGTAAGAACGACGCCAGATCGAGCCGTTCACCATCGTGGAACACCGCAGTATTGGGTTTGAGATGACCCAGCCAGTGCTGCCCATCGCGCTGGTCCGCAGCCAGGTCGTCGAGTTGAAAGAAACCCAGGTCGCGCAGGGTCAAGCTGCCGCTGGGCGGACGACGCCGGAAGCAGAGCGCGCGGTCGGAGGCGCGACCGTCCTGCAGCAGCGGGCCTTCGAGTTGGCCAGTGCGCGCATCCAGGCGCAGGTGGGCTTTGACGGCGGCTGCGACGGTGCCGTGGCTGCCGCCACAGCCCCGAAAGGTGGCGGCGAGGGCGTCGGGCAGACTGATGGTAGTGGTGTCGTGAATCAGGACGTGCGGAAAACGGTCGAGCAAGGGAATGGCACACGGATCGGCGGCAATGACCTGAGCGAGAGCGGCGTGGAGGACCTGTTCAAGACAGGCGACCGCGGCAGGGGTGAAGCGCTGGTCAAGGGCTTGCGGGGAGATGGAGATGCCGAGGTCGGCAGCGAAGAGGGCAAGGTCGGCGAGCGAGGCGTGCGGGTCGGCGAGCCAGCCGAAAACGAGGAGTTGGACGAACTGGGCGCCATCGAAGGCGCGCTGGCGCTTGATAAAGCCGGTGGAGCGAGCAGCCTGGCGAGCGACGTCGGTCAAGACGTGTTCGATGGTGGCGGCAAGCTGTGGTATGCTTGGCATAGGGAAGCTCCTCGACTGATGCGGTGGTCACAACCCGTCATCATAGCCGAGATGCTTCCCGTTTGCTTAACTTGATGCCTATGGGGC
>LJCR01001299.1 GCA_001399705.1 Kouleothrix aurantiaca | reverse complement strand
TTCCTGCAGGCTGGCGACGTGCTGGTGATCAACACGAGCGGCACACTCAACGCCGCGCTGGCGGCCACGCGCGCCGACGGCACCTCGCTGGAGCTGCACCTTTCCACGCACCTGCCCGCCGACCTGTGGGTGGTGGAGCTGCGCCAGCCGACCGAGCGGGCCAGCGCGCCATTTCGCGGGGGCATTGCTGGCGAAACCCTGCAACTGCCGGGCGGGGCATCTGCGCAGCTGCTCGCGCCCTACTCGCTCGACCGCACCATCCCAATCGAGGCACCACGCCTGTGGATCGCGGCGCTGCGGCTGGGCAGCTGCCTGAACTGCTACCTGGAGGAGTATGGCTTTCCCATCCGCTACGGCTACGTGCGCGATGCGTGGCCCTCCAGCTTCTATCAGACGGTCTACGCCACTGAAATGGGCAGCGCCGAGATGCCCTCGGCCGGCCGTGCCTTCACGCCCGAGCTGATCACGCGCCGGGTTGCGGATGGCGTGCAGAGCGCGCCGCTGATCCTGCAGACCGGCGTCGCCAGCCTGGAAGATCACGAGCCGCCCTACGAGGAATTCGTCCGCGGGCCGCCAACCACCGCGCAGCAGCTCAACGCCGCGCGTGCGGCTGGCCGGCGCGTGATCGCCGTTGGAACCACCGCTGTGCGCGCGCTGGAGACGGTTAGCACCGACGCGGGGCAGGTTGCGCCCGGCGAAGGCTGGACGCGCCTGGTAATCACGCCAGCGCGCGGCATTCACGCGGTCGATGGCTTGCTGACCGGCCTGCACGAGCCGCGCGCCACGCACCTGGCTATGCTCGAAGCGCTGGCAGGCCGGTCGCATCTTCAGCTCACCTACGCGGCCGCGCTGCGCGAGCGCTACCTGTGGCACGAGTTCGGCGATCTTCACCTGATTCTGCCATGATGCGCGCGCACCATATTGCCCTGCTCACGCCCGACCTCGCGCGGCTGGAAGCGTTCTACACACAAGCGCTGGGTCTTTCGGTACTATTGCGCTGGGACGATCTGGGGATTGTGTTTCTCGATGCGGGCGGCGTCCAGCTTGAGCTTTGCCGGCTCGATCGAGCTGGCGCGCCGCCGCACGCGCTGGATGAGGGTGACGGGCTGAATCATCTCGCCTTTGGCGTGGCGCGGGTTGACGTGAGCTACGCTGAACTGGTGGCGCACGGCGCGCGAGCGATCTCCCCGCCGCAGCAGTATCGCACGCTGCGCATCGCCTTCCTCGCCGACCCCGACGGCAATGTGATCGAGCTGGTGGAAGAAAACGAGAGCAGCCGGCAGTAGGCAGAACGTTTTCCCTGAACCTCAGGCGCATCTCCAGGCCACACAGCGGGCGCGTGCCACGGCACACGCCCGCTGTGCTGCGCACTGCCAGCGCATGTTCCTCGCGATCTCAGCACGCCTCGGTTTGCTGACTCCGACTCCTGCGCATGTAACCTCCCGCCGTCCCGCTGCATCAGATGGGTGTGGCGATACGGTGCCACCCAGAAACGGCAACGCGCGGAGGAACGATGTTTTTACGACAGATCTATCACGACGAGCTGGCGCAGGCCAGCTACCTGCTTGGCTGCCAGGCCACCGGCGAAGCGCTGGTGATCGACCCAAACCGCACCATCGAGCAGTACCTTGCGCTGGCGGAGCGCGCCGGCCTGCGCATCACCGCGGTGACCGAGACGCACATTCACGCCGACTATGTCTCTGGCGCGCGTGAGCTGGCGGCGCGCACGGGCGCGCAGCTCTACCTTTCTGACATGGGCACCGCCGCGTGGAAATATGCCTACGCCGCCGGTGCGGGCGCGACACTGCTGCGCGACGGCGACCGCTTTATGATCGGCAATATTCGCCTTGAGGTGATCCACAGCCCCGGCCACACGCCCGAGCACCTGGCCTTTCTCGTCACCGACACGGCCAACGCCTGCCTGCCCATGGGCCTGCTGAGCGGCGACTTTGTGTT
>LJCR01001298.1 GCA_001399705.1 Kouleothrix aurantiaca | reverse complement strand
AGTCAGAAGTGTGCGAGTTATGCGTTTGCGCAATTTTGCATTCGGGCGCCGTGCTTTTACGCCTGCCCTTCGGCGGGCTCAGGGGAGCCGGCGGGCAAGGTATTTTATGTTATTTTGTATGCATTTTTTCGCGCTACGCGCGGAAAAATGCATACAGAAAAAGGAACGAGTGCTGCCTCTTGTGAACCTGATAACTGGCTGCCACCAGCGCCTTTATTCTGACTCCTGACCCTTGACCCCTGACTCCCCGCCCTGCAGCTGATTGACCCGCCGCACGCGGAACGAGAACAGCGCCGCCAGACCCACGGCGATCGCGCTGCCGATGCTGAGCAGCGAGGCCGGCAGGACGCTGCGGCTGGGCACTTTCGGGTTGTCGGGCAGGCCGTACACCGAGGGCTGGTCCAGCAGCAGGTAGAACGAGTTCAGCCCGCCCAGGATTTTTTCGTCGGCGCCGTAGAGCTGCGCCTTGCTGAAGCCCTCGCTCTGGAGCTGCTGGAGGCGCCCTTCGGCGCGCTTGCGCAATTCGTCAATCGGGCCGAACTGGATTGACTCGGTCGGGCAGGCTTGCGCGCAGGCCGGCGTCAGGCTGTGCTGCAAGCGGTCGTAGCAGAGCGTGCATTTTTTGGCGGTGCCCTTGCCGGCGTTTTCTGCGCCGCTCATATGGATCACGCCAAACGGGCAGGCGGCGATGCAGTCGCGGCAGCCATTGCACACCGGCTCCTGAATGTAGACGGTGTCGAACTCGGTGCGGATGATCGCGCCAGTTGGGCAGACCTCCAGGCAGGGCGCGTTGACGCAGTGCTTGCACACGTCCGACATCATCAGCCAGGCGGTTTCGGTGCGCTCGGGGTTGATCTGCTCGATGAACTTGACGTGCCGCCAGTTATTTGCGCTTAGCGAGCCGGTGTTGTCGTAGGAATCGCCAGTGATCGGCCGGGTTGCGCCGGGTGCGCTGGCATCTGGCTGCGCGGCCAGGTCGGCCGGCAGGTCGTTCCACTGGTGGCACGCAACCTGGCAGGCTTTGCAGCCGATACAGACGCTGGTGTCGGTGTAGAAGCCGACAGGAACTTGGGCCATATAAATCCTCCGGGGGTTAGGGGTTGGAGGATGGGGATTGAGAGGATGTTACCATCCCCTAACCCCCATCTCCCATCTCCCGGCTAGGCCTTCTTCACGTTGCACACAAACACCTTGGCCTCGTGGATGCTCACGTTCGGGTCGCCAACCATCGCCGACAGGTTGTTCACCACGTCGCCGACGGCGATGCCTTTGTAGCCCCAGTGCCACGGCAGCCCAACGTAGTGGATCTGCTTGCCGCCAATGGTG
Source organism: Kouleothrix aurantiaca (assembly GCA_001399705.1). Taxonomy (GTDB): domain Bacteria; phylum Chloroflexota; class Chloroflexia; order Chloroflexales; family Roseiflexaceae; genus Kouleothrix; species Kouleothrix aurantiaca. The sequence continues at coordinate 630 of LJCR01001298.1, read as the reverse complement.
TATGGGCGCACGCGCCGCGTCACCAGCGCTTTGGCGGTGATGCTGCCGCGCGGCGTGCTGATCGCGATCCGGTCGGTGTTGGCGATGCCCAGCTCCTGCGCGTGCTCGGGGCTGATCTCGGCGAACAGCTCGGGCTGCAATTCGGCCAGCCAGGGCAGCCAGCGGCTCATGGTGCCACTGAGGTGGTGCTCGGTGAGCCGGTAGGTCGAGAGGATGTGCGGGAAATCGGCGCTGCCAACCGCCGCCAGGCGCTCGGCTGGCTCCCAGATCTTGGTGGCAGGGTTGGTCTGCTGCTTGTACATGGGGTTGGCGACCGGCGACTCGTAGGGCTCGTAGTGCGTGGGCAGCGGGCCATCGACTGCGCCGCTCGGCGCGAACAGCCAGCCCTTGCCGTCGCCCTTCATGATGAACGGCGACGCGCCGTCGTGGAAATCGAGCCCGACGCCGCCCGGTTTGGCCTGCGCGGTTGGCTTTTTCGTCGTCGGGAAGTCGGGAATATCCAGCCCGACCCACTTGCCAGTGATCGCGTTGCCCTGCGCGTCCTTGCCGCCGTCGGCGGCCGGGTCGAAGTAGACATAGCCCGCGAACTTGCCGCCGCTCAACTGCTGCGCCAGGCGCGCTTCTTTGGGC
>LJCR01001295.1 GCA_001399705.1 Kouleothrix aurantiaca | reverse complement strand
ATCTGGAACAGCAGCCGCCGGCGGCCAGCTGCTGTTCCAGATCGTGCCCGATCAATCCGAGGCGCGCTTCAAGCTCACCGAAGAGCTGCGCGGCGTGCCCACCAATGTCGTCGGCGCAACCGACCAGGTTGCCGGGCAGATCGAGATCAACCCCAAGGATTTGAGCGCAACCAAGCTCGGCACCATCCAGATCAACGCGCGCACGCTCGCCACCGACAGCTCGCAGCGCAACCGCGCGATCAACAATTTCATTCTCAACACGGGCAGCTTCGAGTTCATTACCTTCAAGCCCACCGGGGTGAGCGGGCTGAGCGGCAGCGCGGCGCTGGGCCAGACCTACAGCTTCGAAATCACCGGCGACCTGACGATCAAAGACGTCACGAAGTCGGTGGTGTTTAAAGCGACGGCCACGCCCGAAACCGAGCAGAAGCTCAGTGGCACGGCCTCAACCGTCATCAACCGCGACGACTACGGCCTGACCATCCCGAACGTGCCGTTTGTGGCAAATGTGAGCCAGGATGTGACCTTAGAGCTGGATTTCGTGGCAGCGCCATCGTCGTAAGCACGCTGAAGCCCACGCCCAACGCACACAGCGCCGGCCACATGGCCGGCGCTGTGCTATTGGTTGTTTGAAGCGAGATTTCCGAGAACAGAAGCGCATCCTGAGTAGCGCATCGCGCGTATCGAAGGGTGCGCCCGCCCTGCTGCAAGCGCCCTATGACGCCTTCTTCTCAGCGATGCTCTTGCCCTGCATGAATAACAGCAGGTAGTCGGGGCCGCCGCCCTTCGAGTCAGTGCCCGACATATTGAAGCCGCCAAACGGGTGCACGCCTACCATCGCGCCGGTGATCTTGCGGTTGAGGTAGAGGTTGCCGACATGGAGGTCTTCGCGGGCGCGCTCCAGGCGCTCGGGCACGTTCGAGAACAGGCCGCCCGTCAGGCCAAACTCGGTGTTGTTCGCGACATCCATCGCCTCGTCGAAGTCGCCCGCCTTGATAAAGGCCAGCACCGGGCCAAAGATCTCTTCCTGCGCCAGGCGCGCGTTGGGCGCAATGTCGGCGAAGATCGTCGGCGGCGCGAAATAGCCCTCGCTCTCGGGGTTGTTGGGCAGCTCGCCGCCCAGCACCAGCCGGCCTTCCTGCTTGCCAATCTCGATGTACTCGCGAATCTTGTCGAGCGAGCGGCCGTCGATCACCGCGCCGAGCGCGCTCTCGCGCTGCGCCGGGTCGCCCACGGTGAGCGTGCGGGCGCGCTCGACTACCTTCTCAAGCAGCTCGTCGTACACCGGGGCTACGGCCACCACACGCGAGCAGGCCGAGCACTTCTGGCCCTGGAAGCCAAACGCCGCCGCCACAATCGCCTGCGCGGCAGCATCGATATCGGCGGTCTCGTCCACCACGGTTGTGTCTTTGCCGCCCATCTCCAGCACGGTGCGCTTGAGCCAGCGCTGGCCGGGGTGCACCTTAGCGGCGCGCTCGTAGATGCGCAGGCCGATCTCTTTCGAGCCGGTGAAGCCAATAAAGCGCGTCTTCGGGTGGTCGACCAGCAGATCGCCGATCACGGAGTCCTCGCCGGTGATGAAGTTGACGACGCCAGCCGGCACGCCCACCTCGGCCAGGATTTCCATGAGCTTGTAGGCAATCACCGGCGAGCGCGGCGAGGGCTTGAGCACCACCGTGTTGCCCGTCACCAGCGGGGCCACCACCAGGCCGGTGGTGATCGCCAGCGCGAAGTTCCATGGCGGGATGGCCAGGCCCGCGCCCAGCGGGATGTACTGCATTTCGGCGTGCTCGCCCGGCAGCTGGTAGACCTGCTGCGGCCCGGCCAGGCGCTGCATCTCGCGCGCGTAGTATTCGCAGAAGTCGATCGCTTCAGCGACGTCGGCATAGGCTTCGGCCCAGTTCTTGTTGACCTCGTAGATCATCCAGGCGCTCAGCTCGTAGATGCGGTTGCGCATGAT
>LJCR01001297.1 GCA_001399705.1 Kouleothrix aurantiaca | reverse complement strand
GATGCGAGCTATGAAATCGTTCAAACCAGTTGATTTCGTTGTGCGCGGGGCGTTTGTAGCGGCGGTTGTGGCCGGCGGCCTGGCCGACATGGCACATTCCGCACCCGCCACACAGGCCAGTTTCGCCACGCCACGTGCCTCTGCGGCAACCAGCTGCCACCTGAACCGCCACGATACCCACCGCGCCGAGCTGGGCATGTTTGCCAGCAGCGGGCGCATCGCGCAGGCTGGCTGCACGACTCTGTAGCACGACATCGCCGCTGGTGGTATGCTGTGCCGTGCAGCGTGGATATGCCGCGCCACGGAGAACATGCCGCCATGCCCGCATCTTCTTTCACCCGCGCCTTCAGCCGCGCCGCGCTTGGCCTGGGCTTTCTTGCCGCTGGCGCGAACCACTTCCGCCGCCCGCGCATGTACCGCGCAATCATGCCCGACTACCTGCCGTGGCACCGCGAGCTTGTGGCGCTGAGTGGCTACGCCGAACTGCTGCTGGGCGGGGCGGCGCTGTTCCCACCGCTGCGCACGCTGACGCGCTGGGGCCTGACGGCTCTGCTGCTGGCGGTATTCCCGGCGAACCTGCACATGGCCATGCACCCCGAGCGCTACCCACAGATCCCGCGCGCCCTGCTCTGGCTGCGCCTGCCGCTTCAGCCCGCGCTGATCGCGTGGGTCTGGCGCACAACTGCCGAAGAAGCGTAGCCACGCCGTTTCCCACAGCCGCTTTTCGCGGCAGGAGAACCGCATTCATGGATGAGCAAACCATCGCCGCCTACAACAGCTCTGCTGCGGCGCGCTGCGAGCGCTACCGGCTGATCCTGCCGAACGAGCTGCGCCGCTTCGTGCCGGCCGGCTTCCACAAAGGCCAGCCCACCGCCGACATCGGCTGCGGCAGCGGGAGCGACGTGGCCTGGCTGAATGCGCAGGGCTTCCCGACCACCGGCTACGACGCCGCCGCCGCCATGCTGGCCGAAGCGCGCGCCGCATTCCCCACTATCAGCGTTTACCACGAGAGCCTGCCCAATCTTGGGAGCATCGCCAGCGCGAGCTACATGAATGCGCTGTGCAACGCCACGCTGATGCACGTGCCCGCCGAGCAGCAACCAGCGGCAGTTGCCGCGCTGGCGCGTATTCTTCAGCCGGGCGGGCGCCTGCTGCTGAGCATCCGCTCGGGGCGCGACGGCGCGCTGCGCGAGCCGGATGGGCGCTTGTTCACGCCGACGACGGACGCGCAGCTCAGCGCCATGCTACAGGCCGCCGGGCTGGCCACACTTGAGCAGCACGACGACGCCGACAGCTACCGGCCCGGCATTAGCTGGCACACCGTGCTGGCCGAAAAAGTGACCGATGCGTGATTCACTGCCGGCGGCCGCAACGAGCACGGCTCTGGCAAAGGCTCCGCGTGTTCACCGCACTAAATTTATTCTGACTACTGACCCCTGACATCTGCTATGAACCGAACCGACCGCCTGCTCGCGATTGTGCTTGAGCTCCAGGCCGCCGGCCACCGCCGCGCCGAAGACCTGGCCGCGACCTTCGAGGTCGGCAAGCGCACGATCTACCGCGACATTCAGGCGCTGTGCGAGGCCGGCGCGCCGGTGATTGCCACGCCCGGGCGCGGCTACAGCCTGCTCGAAGGCTACTTCCTGCCGCCGCTGCGCTTCACGCCCGACGAGGCGCTGATGCTGCTGCTGGGCGGCGACGTGATGGCGCAAAGCTTCGACGCCGAGTACCAGTCTGCCGCCGAGGCGGCCGGCCGCAAAATCGCGGGCGCGCTGCCCGAGCACCTGCGCGAGGAAGTGCGCGCGCTGCGCGAAAGCATCCGCTTCGTGGCCGAAGGCGCCAGCGAGCGCGAAACCGGCCAGCTGCGCCAGCTGCGCCGCGCGCTGGTTGGCCGGCACAGCGTGCAGTTTCGCTACCACGCGCGCAGCGGGCAGCTCGCCGGCGGCACCTGGAGCGAGCG
>LJCR01001296.1 GCA_001399705.1 Kouleothrix aurantiaca | reverse complement strand
GGCCGCAGTGAAATGGTACGATGGGCCAACGGGCTGTGGCACCAATGGCGCGGCGCTGTGGACGTACTCAACGCCGAATGCGGGCGAAAGTGAGAACAGCGCGCTGTGGCAGCCACGCCTGCCCGACGAAGCGCTCTACGATGTATACGTCAACATCCCAAGCTGCAAGAGCAAAAAGCCGGCAACGGCCAGCGCGCGTTACCTTGTGCGCCACCGCGACGGTACCCAAGAGATTGTGATCGACCAGGGCAAAGCCGCGGGGCAGTGGGTGCTGCTCGGGCGCTTCCCCTTCCGCGCCGGCGACAGCGGCTCGGTCGAGCTGCGCGATGTTACCGGCGACAGCATGCGCACAATCTGGTTTGATGCAGTAAAATGGGTGCGCGCTCCATAGCCGCTCCCCGCAGCTGCACATTCACTTATTCGTACGAGACGGCCCACGCGGGCCGTTTCGCCGTGAAGAAAGCGAACTTGTATGCACATCCTTGTTACTGGCGGGGCCGGGTACATCGGCAGCCACACCGCCGTCGAGCTTTTGAATGCCGGCCATCGCGTCACCGTGGTTGATAACCTCGACAACAGCAAGTACGCCGCTGTGGCGCGCGTGCAGGAGCTGACTGGCCGCACAGTCGCGTTCCACCAGGTCGATCTGCTCGACCGCGACGCGCTGGAAGGGGTGTTTGCCGCCGCGCCAATCGACGCGGTGATCCATTTCGCCGGCCTGAAGGCCGTGGGCGAGTCGGTGGCGAAGCCGCTGCGCTACTACCACAACAACATCACCGGCACGCTGATCCTGTGCGAGCTGATGGCGAAGTATGGTGTGAAAAGCATCGTGTTCAGCTCGTCGGCGACGGTGTATGGCGACCCGCAGCGCGTGCCGATCCACGAGAGCGACCCGCTGCAGGCGCTGAACCCCTACGGGCGTACCAAGCTGATGCTGGAAGAGATTCTGCGCGACGTGGCGGTGGCCGACCCGGAGTGGCGGATTGCGATTCTGCGCTACTTCAACCCGGTGGGCGCGCACCCGAGCGGGCGCATTGGCGAAGACCCGAACGGCATCCCGAACAACCTGGTGCCGTTTATTGCGCAGGTGGCGGTGGGCAAGCTGCCCGAGCTGCGCATCTTTGGCGACGACTACGCCACGCCCGACGGCACAGGCGTGCGCGATTACATCCATGTGGTCGATCTGGCGATCGGGCATTTGCACGCGCTGAACAAGCTGGCCGAAAAGCCCGGCGTGCTGACCTACAATCTCGGCACGGGGCACGGCTACAGCGTGCGCGAGGTACACGCCGCCTTTGAGCGCGCCTGCGGCAAGCCCATCCCCGCCCGCGTGGTGGCGCGCCGCCCTGGCGACAGCGCGGCCTGCTACGCCGACCCGGCACTGGCGAACCAGGAATTAGGCTGGTCGGCGACGCGCGATATTGACGAGATGTGCGCGGATGTGTGGCGCTGGCAGTCGAACAACCCGAACGGCTACGAGGAATAGCGGGTAACGACGACCGACGAACGACGACCGACGAACGACGACCGACGAACGACGACCGACGACCGACGACCGACGACCGACGACCGACGACCGATGACCGACGACCGATGACCGACGACCGACGACCGACGACCGACGACCGACGACCGACGAACGACGACCGACGAACGACGAACGACGACCGACGAACGACGAACGACGAAAGCTTGCGTCCTGAGTAGCGGCGTAGCCGCGTATCGAAGGGCGACGACCGGATAGTTCACTACGGAGGCACAGAGGCACGGAGTTTTTGGTCGCAGGAAGGTCTTCCAGCATCCTGAGTGGCCGCAGGCCATATCGAAGGGTGCGGGCGCGATGAACGACTGACGAACGACCCTTCGACACGCTCAGGGCAGGCGACCGACGGGCGGTTTCACCGCAACGAGCGAAAGGAGCGCGAAGAGTTACAGGTTGCATTTCTACGCTTCTCTTCCC
>LJCR01001294.1 GCA_001399705.1 Kouleothrix aurantiaca | reverse complement strand
GTGCAGCGCTACCTGGGGCCATACCGCACGCAGCGCGGGTAGCGGGCTTCAGATCCTACCGTGCAATCGGCAGAAATATTGTAGATGCTGACTTTCGGTTGCAGTAACGTTGACTTTCGGTTGCAGTGCTGGCTTTCGCTTGCAGTGATGCTCCAGTGAGTGTTCTAAGACTCACTGGAGCATCACTGCAAAATATCGCCGCAGACCTCCTGAGCGGGGTTTTTAAGCTTTAGATCAAGCGAAAGAGGTAGGAGATTCTGGCTCTTGGCGTTCTACTTTCTCCTGCGCTAAGCAAAGAATCGCACCATTCAGGTAAACGTAGACCTGCGATAGGTCGTGCTGAGAGACTCGCACCTCAACTGGTTGCCCACACCAGGATGAGAGGAGTGGATCAGTATACTGATTTCCATTCACCACCACAATGCTATCATCTCTCACTATTGTTTGGTGGACTGGGAGTGTGCTGCCCCCCGCGATCTGGCTCTGGCCCAGGTTGCGTGAATGGGCAGCAACCTCTGGTTGAACCAGCTATACTACAGGTTTACGCATTATTTCTGGTGAAGAGAAAGTGATACTTGCTTGATTCCTTTTGCCCTTCCTGGCTTTGTCGTTGAGAGCGTGCAGCTGGCTGGCCCGACCATTATTATTGACGCCCAGGCGGTGCGGTCGATTGTAGCCTGTCCTGATTGCCAGCAGCCATCCTCACGCATTCATAGCCGCTATATCCGCACACCTCGCGCTCTCCCTCTCAGCGAGCATCGTGTGCGACTGCGTTTGCTGGTGCGTCGCTTCTTCTGCTCATCTCCTGAGTACCCGCGTCGCACCTTTGCCGAGCGACTGCCCGATCTGCTGCCAGCTTACGCCCAACGAACCAGCCGCTTCACTCACGCGGTCCAGACTCTCGGATTTGCCCTGGGCGGTCGACCAGCCGCGCGTATCGCCAGCAAGCTGCGCCTGCCGGTGAGCCGCATGACGTGTGTGCGTGTAGTGCGCGCCACGCTTCAGCCTTCCTTCTCTACACCCGACGTCCTGGGAGGCGATGATTTCGCATTTCGCAAAGGCCGTGTCTACGGCACCATCTTGGTCGATTTACCGCAACGGCGACCCATCGATCTGCTGCCCGACCGCACTGCCGAGACCTTCGCGCGGTGACTGCGGGAACATCCGGGTGTCAGCACCATCGTGCGCGACCGTTCCACCGAGTATGCACGTGGGGCCAGCGAGGGCGCCCCACAGGCGCAGCAGGTGGTCGATCGCTGGCACGTGTTGGTGAACTGCTGGAACGCCTACTGACACGGCGGCACGCGCATTTCTGTGCGCTCCCGTCTAGTCAGGAACTCACTGACCACCTCGCGCAGCGCCAGCAACAGCAGCCACGGCGATTGCGCCAGCCTTCGGCTAAGGAAGCCGTGATCCGACAGGCCCGCCGTGCGCAGCGGTACGCTCGTTATGAACAAGTGCGCGCCCTGTACGAGATTGGCCTGCCGCTGACCCAGATTGCTAAGCGGCTCCAAATCAGCTGGACGACCGCCCGCAATTTTGCCCCCTCCTTCGCGCCATTGCCACGGCGCCTGGCCTCAGGTCGCTTCAAAATTTCCCCTCGTGCCGCCAGTGCTCCACGCGAGCGCTGGCGGCTTCTGCTTTGCTGGCACTTTTTGCGGGCGCTTCGCCCTGTGCCCTACTGTGATCCGCATCCTGAGTAGCGGCGAAGCCGTGTATCGAAGGGTGCGGGGCGCTTCGCTCCGTCGTTCAGATAGTGGCTATGTGTTTCTTTTCGGGGCGCTTCGCCCCGTGCCCTACTGTGATCCGCATCCTGAGTAGCGGCGAAGCCGTGTATCGAAGGGTGCGGGGCGCTTCGCTCCGTCGTTCAGATAGTGGCTATGTGTTTCTTTTCGGGGCGCTTCGCCCCCGTGCCCCATGCGCATCAAGTAAAAAGTTAAGGAAGCTCTGTGGCATCATGG
>LJCR01001293.1 GCA_001399705.1 Kouleothrix aurantiaca | reverse complement strand
CCTCGACCAGCCCAGCAGCGGCAGCATCCTGGTGAAGAATAAGACGCCCGAGCGCGCCCGTATCGACCGCGACTACGGGATTGTGTTTCAGGCGCCGGTGCTGTACGACTGGCGCAGCGTGGCAAAGAATGTCGAGCTGCCGCTGGAGGTGATGGGCCGCCCCAGCACCGAGCGCCACGAGCGCGCGCAGGCAATGCTGCGCCTGGTGGGCCTGCAGGATTTCGGCCATTCCTACCCGTGGCAGCTTTCGGGCGGCATGCAGCAGCGCGTCTCAATCGCGCGCGCGCTGGCCTTCTCGCCCTCGATTCTGCTGATGGACGAGCCGTTCGGCGCGCTCGACGAGATCACCCGCGAGCGCATGCAGGCCGAACTGCTCTCGATCTGGGGTGGCGCGGATACCGACACTACCGTGATTTTTGTGACGCACAGCATCCCCGAGGCGGTGTTTCTTTCCGACCGCGTGGTGGTGATGTCGCCGCGCCCGGGCCGGATCGAGCATGTGGTGACGGTCGATCTGCCGCGCCCGCGCGACATTGTCACGCGCGAGTCGCCGCGCTTCTTCGAGCTGGTGACCGAAGTGCGCGAAAGCCTGCGGGAAAGCTAAGCAACGATGAGTTTTGAGCGCTGAGCTACGACGTTGAACAACCTGCGAGGAACGGCCATGGCTACAACCAAAGCTGCATCACTAACTCAAAACTCAAAATTTGCTGCTCAAAACTCGCTGCTGCCGCCGGTGCTGACCTTTCTGCTTGGGGTTGCGCTGTGGGAAGGGGTAGTGCGCGTGTTCAGCGTGCCGCTCTACCTGCTTCCGGCGCCGAGCGGCATTGTGAGCACGTTTCTGAGCCAGCCCGGCTACCTGGTGCGCATCGGGCTGTATACCTTTGGCGAGGCGCTGTCCGGCTTCCTGATTGGCTGCACGCTTGGCTCGCTGCTGGCCGCTGTGTGCGTGCGCTTTCGCGCCCTGGCCGAGGGGCTGGTGCCCTTCTCAATCGCTTCCAACGCCGTGCCGATTGTTGCGCTTTCGCCGCTGCTGGGTGTGTGGCTGGGCAGCACCACCGCCGCCTCGAAGATCGGCGTGGTGGCGATCATGACGCTCTTCCCCACGCTGGTGAACGTCTACAAAGGGCTGATGAGCCCGCACCCCGACGCCTTTCAGCTCATGCGCTCCTACGCCGCCCGCCAGCGCGAGGTTTTCCTGAAGCTGCGCCTGCCGGCCGCGCTGCCTTACCTGTTTAATGCGCTGAAAATCTGCTCGACGCTGAGCATGATCGGCGCGGTGGTGGCCGAATTTTTTGGCGGCACCCAGAACGCGCTGGGCGTGTACATCAAAAGCCAGGCTGGCATTCTGCGCCTGCGCGAAGCGTGGTCGGGCATTCTGATGGCCTGCCTGCTCGGCATCGCGTTTTACCTGATCATTGTCGCGCTGGAGCGCGTGCTGATGCCGTGGCATGTCTCGTTCCGCCGCGACCGGGCGTGAGGCGAGAGTTGGCAGGTTTGAAGGTTGGAAGGTTGCAGGTTAGACGACCGACCCTTCGACAAGCTCAGGGCAGGCAGACCGACGACAGAATGTTTCACCACACAGAGTTTGCGTGTTACGAATTTACCGGCTGCAGTTCCTTGGTTCTGTGGTTCTGTGGTTCTCGGTTATTGGTTCTCGGTTCTACCTGCTGACTCCTGACTTCTGAATCCTGACTCCTGTTTTGCACTGCCGCAATACATTCGTTTGATGAGCACGCAGAAAGGAGAATCACGGCTGCGCACGGGCCAGCTTGCCGAGCTGGTATGATCACAACCATCGGGTTTTGCTGACCTAAGGAGAAACATCGCATGCGTATTCACAAGTTCCTCAGCGCCGTCATCGTTATGATGCTGTTCGGCGGGCTGCTGGCCGCGTGTGGCGGCGCCACGCCTGCCGCATCGCCCACGGCCGCGCCGGCCGCAGAAGCAACCGCCGCGCCCGCTGC
>LJCR01001291.1 GCA_001399705.1 Kouleothrix aurantiaca | reverse complement strand
GCTTGCGCAGACGGTGAGGAGGGCATAAACGCTCCTTCATTTACGATTTGGGATTTACGATTTACGATGGCTGGCTTCCTCAATCGTAAATCGTAAATCGTCAATCCAAAATCACTACTGGGCTTTCTTCACCGCGTGCCCGCCAAAGCCGCGCCGCATCGCCGCCAGCACCTTCGCCGCGAACGACTCGGGCTGGCGCGAGTGGAAGCGCTCGAACAGCGAGAGCGTGATCACTGGCGCGGGCACATCCAGCGCCATCGCGGCGTGGATCGTCCAGCGCCCTTCGCCGCTATCGTCCACATAGCCTTTCTGGCTGGTCAGGTCGGGGTCATCCTTAAAGGCGTCCACGGTCAGATCGAGCAGCCACGAGCGCACCACGCTGCCATAGCGCCACGCCGACGAAATGTTGTACAGGTTGAGGTTGAACTCTTTCTTGGCGCGCATGATCTCAAAGCCTTCGGCGTAGGCCTGCATCATGCCGTACTCGATGCCGTTGTGTACCATCTTCACGAAGTGGCCGCTGCCAACCGGCCCGCAGTGTACATAGCCATCGGGCGGGGCCAGGGTTTTGAAGGCCGGCTCCAGCCGCGATACCAGCTCGTTCTCGCCGCCGACCATGATGCAGAAGCCATTTTCCAGGCCCCACACCCCGCCCGACGTACCCTGGTCGATGTAGTTCAGGCCGTGCTGTTTCAGCATCTCGGCGCGGCGCATGTCGTCCTTGTACATCGTATTGCCGCCGTCGATAATCGTGTCGCCCGGCTCCAGCAGCGGGATGAGCTGCAGAATCATCTGCTCGGTAACATCGCCGGCTGGCAGCATGATCCAGACTGCGCGCGGCGCCTGGAGCTTTTCAACCAGCTCGTTGATCGAATAGGCAGGCTCTGCGCCCTTGGCAGCCAGCGCATCGATCGGCTCGTGGCTGCGGTTGTGCGCCACCACGCGGTGCCCGTTGCGCAGCCAGCGCTCGGCCATGCCCGCGCCCATGCGGCCCAATCCGGTAATTCCAATCTCCATCGTGCGGCTCCTTTTGCTGTATGCTTTAGACGCCTGGCATTATAAACCCGCTGGCTGGGCGGCGGGCGAAGCTACTTGTTTCTGCGATGTGCGCGCAACGCGCGGATGAACCAGCCTATATTCTTGTTCCGTGCTTCTCTGCGGTTCTCGGTTCTGCGGCTCTCGGCTCTCGGTTCTGTGGTTCGCTGGTTCTCGGTTCCCGGTTCTGCGGCTCTCGGCTCTCGGTTCTTGGTTCTTTGGTTCGCTGGTTCTCGGTTCTGCGGCTCTCGGCTCTCGGTTCTCGTGCTTCACAGGCTTTGTCTCGCTGGCCGCGCCTTTGTTACAGCCACTCGACAAAGTTGGCCCTGCGTTGTAACATTTGGCAACCGCGCGCGACCGAATAGTGCATTGGCGTGCAATGCGCCTGGCTTGAGCAGGAGGCCCGTATGTTGCTGGCAGGTGATATTGGCGGCACCAAAACCGTTCTGGCTGTGTACAATCACGATCAGGGCCTCGCGGCTCCGCTGGCGACGGCAACCTTCCCCAGCGGCGGCTACCCCAGCCTGGAAGCGGTGGTTCAAGCCTTTCTCCAAACCCACGAGTACCCAATTGAGCACGCCAGCTTTGGCGTCGCCGGGCCGGTGCTCGCTGGCCGCGCCGAAGTCACCAACCTGCCCTGGAAGATGAGCGAAACCGGCATGGCGGCCGAGCTGAATTTCCGCGCCGTGAAGCTGCTGAACGACCTGGAGTCGATTGCGTATGCCGTGCCGCACCTCGCCACCGCCGACCTGCTTGCGCTCACCGGCGGCACCAGCGTGGCCATCACGCGCCCGCCCGAAGCTGGTTGAAGATTTCGTACAGCACCACGCCCGCCGCCACCGCGAGGTTGAGCGAGTCGCCCTGCCCAACCATCGGGATGGTCACGACTTCGTCGCAGCCATCCTGATCGGCCGCCACAAAGCCACGCGG
>LJCR01001292.1 GCA_001399705.1 Kouleothrix aurantiaca | reverse complement strand
CACCTGGGCGACGAGATGCGCCGCAACTTCACGGCGCTCCAGCTCAGCCAGCAAAAAGATACCGAATCCCTCTGGCACGCTATCACGGATACCAGGGATGAGATCGCTGTGGAGCGCGACGAGCGCCGCGACTGGCAGCACGAGGAGGCCCAGGCCCGCGAGGAGTGGCAAGACGATGAGGAGGGTGCCCGCAGGCACGGCTACCGCATCCTGAGCCGCTGGCTGTGGGTGATCGGCGCAGCGCTGGTGCTGCTTGTGGTTGTGGTCGCTATTTTAGCAGTGGCTGCCTACGTTCGGGAGCTGCTGCGGGAAGCAGGAAGGTAATCATGCAGGTCTTAGATCGCTCTGCTCGCCTATCTCGGCCCATCTCGGCCCAGCACATCTGCGCAGCGCTGCTGATAGCGGTCGGCAGCACTGCTATGGCGGTGCTGATCTATGTTGCGGCGCTGAGCGTCAGCGCCATCATTGCATCAGGAGGGCTGCTGTAGCACCCCTCTGTACACCGACTTACCCTCGTGACGGTGCTGTACGCGTCCCTCCTTGCTGTATGGAAATGTGGTTTTAGCTGATGCTGATGCGGAGAACAAGCACTCACACCGGAGCTGAAAGTACCTGTAAGTGGAATGATGAGCCAACCGCATCACAACGCCCTCTATCGCGCTATTGGCAGCAACCGACCGAGTGGGGGAGAGTCACTGTACGGAACCGTCCGTCGGTCGGCTCCCTCTGTCGTGGTCGAAGGGGGAAAATGTCGCACCTTGATGCCGAAAAACGCGATCCGTATACAGGAACCGCAGACGGGGGGGATGTTGCCGTATGCGGGGCTTACCTCGTTGCGCGGGCATGCACCGACTTAAAACTTGCTGTACGAACAGCCCGAACAGCGCAGCAGAGCGGGCAAAAACAGCCCTAATTGGCACACCTTGTTGATGGAGCAGGAACAACCCGAATGGAGCGAGGACACAACGGCGGGTTCAACGCCCACCGAGACAGCCACGGCAGGTATGCGCCAGCCGCATCAGCCACCCGAACGCCCCATCCGCGCGCCACTGTGGCGCATCAGGAGGGGAATGTTCGGATTTTGCAGCAACCGATCGCCGAGCAGGGCGACGAGATCACCCTTACACCGGAGGACGAGGCCATTCTTGACCTGATTTGGGATCAAATCGCGGCCGAGAGCAACCCGAACACGGTGATGAACACGGCAATTCGATCTCGCGCCCGGCGTGTGCCGGCAGCGCCCACTTCCGAGGAGACTCCTAATGGCACGGCGACCACTTCAGACTGACCGGCACGTTCAGCGCCTCCGGATTGCGATTTACGTGCGCGTTTCCACCGACGACCAGGCCGACAACGGCTATGGCATCGAAGTGCAGCTCCAGCAGTGCAAAGCGATGGCGATGGTCAAGAACGGCGACGTTGTGGGCATCTATGACGACGCCGGCATCAGCGGCACCAAGGGCGAGGCCAAGCGGCCTGAGCTGGCCCGCCTGATGCGCGACATCCGCAGCGGCAAGCTGGATATGGTCATTATCGCGGCGCTCGACCGCCTGGGCCGCAACACGCGCATCATCCTCGACTTGATTGAGCGGATGACCGATGAGGGCGTGGAGATTGTGAGCTGCAAGGAGAGCCTGGACACATCCACGCCGACCGGCAAGTTCGTGCTGACGATGTTCGCAGCGCTGGCGCAGCTCGACCGCGACAACATCGTGAAGCGCACCACCGACGGGCGGGACGCGCGGGGCCGGAAGGACGGCGAGAAGGGCGGCAACGTGCCGCTGGGCTTTACGCGCAACGACGAGGGGATCGTGGTTGACCCGTCGGCGGCCGCGCTGGTGCGGCGCATCTTCCTGCTGCGCGGCGCGCCGAGCAGCCTGGGCGACATCGCGGCGGTGCTGAATATGGAGGGCGTGCCGACCCCACGGAGCGGCCGGTCATGGTATCCATCCACGGTGCGCGAGG
>LJCR01001289.1 GCA_001399705.1 Kouleothrix aurantiaca | reverse complement strand
CCACATGATGATTTCGACGGCGCGCGGCGTGTTCGAGCGCTTCAGCGGCACGGTCGATGCCGACGAGAACAACCCGACGGCGGCGAAGGTGAACGTCCAGATCGAGACCGCCAGCATCAACACCCGCGACGAGAAACGCGACGGCCACCTGCGCTCGCCCGACTTCTTCGACAGCGAGAACTTCCCGTACATGACCTTTGTCAGCAAGCGCGTCGAGCAGATCGACGGCGAGAATGGCAAGCTGATTGGCGACCTGACGATCAAGGACGTGACGCGCGAGGTTGTGCTCAATTTCGAGTACGCCGGCCAGAGCAAGAGCCCCTGGGGCACCACCAGTGCGGGCTTCAGCGCCGAAACCAAGATCAACCGCAAGGACTGGAACCTGAACTGGAATGTGGCCCTGGAGACCGGCGGCTGGCTGGTGGCCGACGAGGTCAAGATCCACATCGACCTTGAGCTGGTGAAGACCGTTGAGCAGCCGGCCGAGGCCACTGCCACCGCGTAAGCGCGGCCACTGGCTCCGACGCCCATTGCAGAGCGCGACCCCATTCTGGCCCCGGCCAGTTTGCGGGCGCGCTCTTTGCTTGTATCTGCAGTATTGTTTTAGAAATGGCACAGTGCCTGAAGCCAAAAGTGGGCAACGGCCCACGTGCTACGCGCTCAGGGCACCAAAGGGAAGATAAAGAGAAGAGACATGCAGCCAATTCATATCATCGGCATTGCGGGCAGCCTGCGCCGCGCATCGTGGAATGCCGGCCTGCTGCGCGCCGCTGGCGATCTGTTGCCCGCTGGCGTGACGCTGGAGGTGTTCGACCTCGCGCCGCTGCCCTACACCTTTGTGCAGCAGTCGCTCCAGCTCACCTGGCGCGAGGTGCTGCGCAACAGCCCGATCCTGCACCTGCCCGACCAGGCCGCGCCCTTGATTGTCTCGTATGGCGGGCACGAGCCGGGCGAGTTTCGCCGCCAGTCCGACGCCTTTCTGGAGGCGTGGCAGGCCAAGGGCCTCGACGGCACATTTATTCCCCAGCCTGAGCGCCACCACTTCAACGCCATCGCGGATTTCATGGACGCGACCAGCCCGCTGTGCCGCGCGTTGCTGCGCATGATGCGGGTGGTGCGCTAGTGCGCTTTCAGCGCAGGGGTTAGGGAATAGGGAATAGGGTTTGGTTATTACAATGCGGAAATTCTTTCCTGATTTCCCCACCCCTTTCTCCCAATGCATTAGATTGCGAAAATTCACCACCAGGACACCAAGGTTTGATGGAAATTGGCATCTGCCCGAATTCCCGGAGCTAGGACACGGATGAACGCCAACGAACGCGGATAGATGACTGTGGCTGCTGCTCCGCATTCTCTGTGTTCATCTGCGTCCAAGACAACTCGAATTGTGAATATGCACAGAAATTTTTCCAATCCTATTCTTGGTGCCTTCGTGTCTTGGTGGTTACGGGCTTTTCGGCTGCACGGCGTAAGACGTTTTCGGGTACAATCTGCTGCGATGATCGCAAGCCGGAAATTTATGGTGCCACGCGCCCTCGAGGCGCCAGTTGGCCGCGCCGCGCTGCTCTGCCTGCTGGCGGCGGGCGTGTTTTGTGCTGCGCTGGCACTGCTGACGCGCCCGGCCGCGCCGTTGCTGTCTGCGGGAACGGGCATGTACGCGGCCGAAGACGCGCTGCGCTGGACAGGATCGCAGGCCGATTTCCCGCTCGCGCCGCACAGCGGGCCAACCGTGGTCGATCTGGCGCTGCAATTTTCGAGCTGGCCCGGCCGCGACGCCGCACAGGGGTGGCTGGAAAGCGATGCCGGCACGCTGGGCGAATACCGCGTGACCCCGCAGCGCCAGCACCTCACCATCCTGCTGCCGCCCGGCGCGAGTTTCCTGCGCCTGCGCTCGACGCTCGGCCAGCCGCCCGGCGACTGGCGCTGGCTGGGCGTGCAGGTCTTGTCGATTGCGGCGCGGCCTAGCGG
>LJCR01000129.1 GCA_001399705.1 Kouleothrix aurantiaca | reverse complement strand
CAACACGCGCTTGCAGCGGACGCCGCTTCGCGTCGAGCGAGATCGGGCGTTTTTCAACGCCAGTTTTGCTACAATCTGGCAGCCATTTATCGGTGGCGGCGTCGCTGAAGCGCAGCCCGTTCGGCGGCAATCCATCAACCTTGTTGCATAATGACACTCACATTGACCCAATGCACTCTATTTTTCTTGATAGAAATAACGTGAGGCTGGAGGAGAAGCGTGACGTTTCAAAGCGAACCAGTCACAATGTGGTTTGACCGGCGACTTGTGCTGCGACAGTCACCAATTCAAGGTATTGGCACGTTTACAGTCGAAGCCATTCCTGCTGGCCAATTGCTTGTCTTGGTTTCTGGCGGACTTGTGTTTACTTCAGACGATTGGCAAGCCGGACGAGTACGCGTGGAAGCCGAAATGTATAACCAAGAGACTCTGGCTGAAAACCTGTTTGTGATCACGCCAAAGGTCTTCAATTATTACATCAATCACCGCTGCAATCCAAACGCCGTTGACATGTCACGTAGCCCCAACACAACCCAGTATATCGCGTGGCGTGATATTGAAGCTGGCGAAGAGGTGACAACCGATTATGGTATTTACGGCGGAGCGAACATCGAACAGTGTGGATGTCAATCATCACTCTGTCGTGGGCGTATCACACCAAATGATTGGCAGTTACCAGAATTACAACAACGGTATCGTGGTTACTTTCCCTGGCGGCTTGAGCAACAAGTATATCAACCACTCGCAGACGAGTAACAGCGCATTCGAAAGCCATACTATCAGCTGCCGCCGAACAAGCGCATGCAGTCCGACGCCGCTACGCGGCCCCAAGATCGTGCCTTTTTTGAAACTTGAAATCGAGCCGAAAGTCATCTCGATCTATCGGTGCGGCGCGGCTGATGCGTAAGACGTTGGGCACACTTAACAAATCACTGCCAGGAAACGATGATTGTTCTTATTCGGGAGCAGACAATCATTTCATAACTCAATTGTTCTCAGTTTTTACTAAATAGGAAGTTCAATCGTGCAATCGTTCTTCAAGACAGCAATCATCACAGGAATCCCTTTTGGCCTTGTGATGGGAATATTCTTTGCAACATTTACTCACTCAAGTATGCTACTCACGATTTTCACAACTCTTTTCGCAAGCATCTTGTTTGGGCTAAGCATGGCAAAGATCAGCACCTTGCCGCAACTTCAGCAACCAATCACGCCACTTCTCCAACCAAATGAGCAAATCCTCAAAGTCAGTCCTGCAAATCATTTTGTGGGTCTCATCGCAATGGGCGGCTGGCTTTTTCTTACGAATCAGCGCTTGATCTTTCAAGCTCACAGGTTGATGCAACAACCATACCAGCTTTCTACGCCAATCACTGAAATTACGCAAATCCGCTCAGGGATTACAACCTTGATGCATTTAGCGATTCGGACGCGACACCATCAAAATCAGCGCTTTGTTGTCGGCCAAAGGCATGCGTGGAGCAAGGCAATTCAGATGCAGATTGCCGAGAATGCTCACGAGAATCTGTAACACACGTGTGCCCAACACGCGCTTGCAGCGGACGCCGCTTCGCGTCGTGCGAGATCGTGCGTTTTTCAGTGTCACTATCTGCTATAATGTGGCTGCCATTTATCAGCGGCGGCGCCGCTAAAGCGCAACCCGTTGGGCGCGTCTCGGCTCTGAAGGAGTCTCGATCTCGTCGGTCGCTTTCTGTCTTTTCGGCAGAAGAACGCACTGCAGCCACGAAGGAACGAATCGAGCGTGGGATGAACGCCCGTTGTGCCGCGTGATACTGTCAGCGTTTTCTCAACCCTGCGTGGTACGAGCGCCCGCCGTATGCTGATTGTGGTTCCGGGTAAGGCTTGATGCAATTCATCGTGGAATGAACGCTCGTGGTGCTGAATGTGGTTCCGTTCAGCGTTTTCTCAACCCTGCGTGGTGCGAAGGCCTGTTATGCTGAATGTGGTTCTGGGCAACGTGGTTTAGCCAGGCGCAGTTGCTCGTGTCGCGTTAAGGTAGTTGGCGTATGCTTCAACTCGGCCGTTTATCAAAGCTCGCGCCCAACCCGCCGTTGCAGCGGACGCGCTTTGCGCTACGAGATCGGGGCTTTTTCAGAAGATCATTTCGTACAGAGTTTTCTTTCGCACCCAACAGCGCGCCGCTAAACGGCAAACCCGTTGGGCCTCCAGCGAAGCTCTGCCGCAGGGCGAAGATGGATACTAGTATTCTCGTTCACGCCGCAGGCATGATCATACAGGTCTGTCTCCGAAAGAGAATGTCTGATGAAACGTGTACAATTTCCACCAGAGATCGGTTCGCCAGGAATCGATCATCGCACGGCGAGACATTCTGTCGGCCTTCGTATCATCACGCCGTTTGAAGGCATGTTTGCTCAGATAGATACGCTCTTTAAAGAACTGCGCCAGTGGGTCAACACTCACGGTTTCGCGGACCAGGGCCCGTATTTTCTTCGCTATCACGTGATTGATATGAATGGGTTGATGGATGTCGAAGCGGGGTTTGTTGTGACGGTCGCACATCTGGGCGATGAGCGTGTCAAAGCGGGGATGTTACCGGCTGGACGCTATGCCCATCTGACCTATTCACGGTATGCATTGCGAGGAAATCAAGCATTGGTGCGCTGGCTGAACGAGCAGAACCTGAACGTTGATCGGGAAGACACGCCGAATGGTGATGCATTTGGCTGTCGCTACGAAGCGTACCTCACCGATTATCGAACGGAACCTCGAAAGAAGAAGTGGGATGTTGATCTGGCAATCAGATTGTGCGATTGAGCGCTCCAGAAATACCAGGAAATCACGTAATACGCTGAGGCCCAACACGCGCTTGCAGCGGACACCGCTTCGCGTCGAGCAAGATCGTGCGTTTTTCAATTACAGTATCTGCTACAATGTGGCAGCCATCAATTGGGGCGGCGCCGCTAAAGCGCAACCCGTTGGGCCACCAGTTATCAAACATATCGCCATACGTTTTCCGTCAACCACAAGAAGGAGCGTTGATGCTCATAACCAATCGCCCCTATTACCATTCTGATGATTTCACCCGCCTCTCCCAGTTTCTCAGCTTCTTGCGTCCTGATGCGCCTCATACCTACGTGTTACATCCCGGCGATCTCACCTGGCAGATGTTTCATATGCTCGCCGAGTATCCTCCAGCCTCGCTTGTTCAGCTTTGGGAAGATCAGAACGGCGATATCCTTGGCTTTGTCTTGCTCTATCCTCCGTTTGGCGGCTTTACGCTGCAAATCCATCCGACACATCGCGGAAGCGCGCTTGAAGCCGAAATGCTCCAGTGGGCCGAGCAGCATCTTTCAAGCAATCGTCGCAATTCCACGCTTGTCAATTCAAACGACACATTCCGTGTAAAGCTTCTCACGGAACGTGGCTATCAAGCGGCTGGTGATTGGCTCTATCTCGACCAATTGCTCACGGCTCATCCTCCAGAGCTACAGTTGCCAACCGGCTTTGTTGTGCGCTCGATCAGCGATGAGCATGAAGCAGATGTACGCGCAACGGTGCTCGCTGCTGCGTTTGAGGCTCCTCCATTAATCGAACGATATCGTCAGTTCATGCGCTCGCCCGGTTACAATCGCGATCTGGATCTGGTAGCGGTTTCGCCAGATGGGCAGTTTGCGGCATTTGCAATGTGCTGGGTTGATGGAGAAAGCCGAGTTGGGCAGTTCGAGCCAGTAGGAACGGCACCAGAGTTTCGTCGCAAAGGATTGGCACGCGCTGTCCTCGAAGAAGGTCTGCGCCGAATGCAAGCGCACGGAGCCGGACGCGCAATGGTGATTGTTGAAGCAGAAGAACAAGCTGCGTGGAAACTCTATAAAGCGGTCGGGTTTGAGGTGCGATGGACGCTACAATGGTATGTTCGTAGTAACCCCGTTTCAGCGTGAGTTGATCACAATGCAACGTGGCGGCAAACTGGTAGCCCAACACGCGCTTGCAGCGGACGCCGCTTCGCGTCGAGCGAGATCGTGCGTTTTTCAGCGCCAGTTTCTGCTACAATGTAATTGCCATCAATTGGTGGCGGCGCCGCTAAAGCGCAACTCGTTGGGCCTGAGCACGTCCTCAAATCTCACCTGGAAACAATTATGCATCATCGATTCCTTACATCGCAGCCTACACACACTGCTTATCTATTTTGGCGGGCTTGGTTGTTCTATTTACTCATAAGCATTGCCTTGTTTACTGTTCTCTGGTTGAGCGGCAATGCGCTAACTGATCTTCTTGGCCTTCAGGCTTGGCAATCGAATGATCATCTACTCAAAGACACCGTTGCCGATCCGATTATCCTTACACGCTTTTGTCTGAGCGTCGCCCTCAGCATCCTTGGTGCTCGCGTTATATCTGCGCCACTACTACGAATGTATACCTCTTTCCCTCATACCCTGCGCCGAGTGCTCGGCATCATCACAGTGATTGTGTGCATTCTGAGCAGTTGTATTCTTTTTCTTGGCTTGAGCGTATTCATTCTTTCGCTTACTGCCCCCGATCGAGCGTCGACGAATATCGCGGGCTATCGCATTCACTTGACGCAACGCGACTCAAATGATCTCGATTTTGGTGAACTCGTGCTGATTGTAACGCGCAGTGATGGAGCATTCTACGAACAAGTCGTAGAGGACACCTCACAAAATTGTCGAGACTTCAGCACAGCTACAACAGGCGTTCTTGTGACATTACAATGTTCATTTCCGCGGGGGGAAGCCGTTTCGGTTGTCATTGATCGCCAACAACAAATAATTTGGATACGGCGCAATAACTATCCAGAGATACAAGAAAATCTCACAACACTCACGTACACAGCACCCTAACGTGCTGACCAGTTCAACTATCGGCCCAACACGCGCTTGCAGCGGACGCCGCTTCGCGTCGAGCGAGATCATGCGTTTTTCAGCGTCAGGTTCTGCTACAATGTGCTTGCCATCAATCGGTGGCGGCGCCGCTAAAGCGCAACCCGTTGGGCGAGTCTTAGGCGAAAACGTGTCTCGACCACAACCTGCACTTTCTGGTGCTTCGCCACAAGAATGCTCTGCTGCCAAGAAGGAACGAATCGAACGTGGGATCAAGGCCCGTTGTGCCGCGTGACACCGTCAACGCTGTCTCAACCCTGCGTGGTACGATTGCTCGTTGTGCTGACGTGGTTCTGTTTAACGCTTGGTACACACCAGCCTGATTCGAATGCTCGTTATGCCACGTGGTTCCGGGTCGCGTGATCTCAACCCTGCGTGGTGCGAGCGCCCGTTGTGCTGAATGTGGTTCCGGTCAGTGTAGTTCAGCCGAGCGCAGCTGCTCATATCGCTTCAACGCTGGTGGCTCATGCTTCAGTTTGGCTTTCTATCAGTGCTCTCGCCCAACACGCGCTTGCAGCGGACGCCGCTTCGCGTCGAGCAAGATCGGGCGTTTTTCAGCGCCAGTTTCTGCTACAATGTGCTTGCCATTTATTGCAGCGGCGCCGCTAAAGCGCAACCCGTTGGGTGGCACACCAGTTTCCTCGCGCCGACAGGAGCTTGCTCTTCAGGTCTTTCCCTCAACACACATTTGCCTTTACATCACTCCAATACTCGGCTACAATTCCCTCCAAACTCAGGAGGCGAATAATGACAACAAAAACAATCGAACTCCAAGAAGCACAACAGCGTTTGCTTGAGCTTGTTGCACAAGTCGCTGCCGGGACAGAAATCATTCTTACCGACGGCCAAACACCGCGTGCCCGACTTGTGCCCTTTGCAAACGCTCCGAAACGACGTGTTGCTGGTCTGCATGCTGGCAGTATTACTGTCAGTCCTGATTTTGATACACCGCTATCAGACGAGTTTTGGACAGGCACAGTATGAAACTGCTGCTGGATACGCACACTTTTATTTGGTGGGATAGCGAGCCCACCCGATTATCGGAAACGGCACTGGCACTTTGCAACGATTCGGCCAATGAGTTGCTTCTGAGTGTGACAAGTTTGTGGGAAATGCAGATCAAGCGCCAGCTTGGCAAACTCAGTCTCCGCTTGCCGTTAGAAGATATCGTGGCTCATCAGCAAGCCACAAACGGCGTTTTCCTTTTATCGATCACTGAGGAACATATTTACAGGCTCGATGGCTTACCATCTCCTCACAAAGATCCCTTTGACCGCTTACTCGTTGCACAAGCAAATAGTGAAGGTGCAGTACTCGTTAGCACCGACCCGATCTTTAGCTCGTATCCCGTAGAAGTTATTTGGTAGGCGCTGCCACGATGAGCCACCCAACACGGCGTTGCAGTTGACCGCTTCGCGCGCAAGATCGTCGTTTTTGAGGGAAGTTTGTACCTGCGCTCGCGGCAACTGAACGCCAACCCGTTGGGCGTTCATTCATCAACGGCGTTTTGGATTGACAGCGCATGTCTGTCTGGCCCGCATTCATCGTTATGTTTTTTGAGCGCCTATAGCAGCGGGCAAAAAGATTGATCGTGTGATAGACTGAGGAGCATGAAAGCATATTCAGTCGATTTACGACAACGCGTGCTCGATGCGCTCGAGCGAGGGATGAAACGAAGCGAGGTGGTCACCA
>LJCR01001290.1 GCA_001399705.1 Kouleothrix aurantiaca | reverse complement strand
CGGTGGTATTGTGCGTCGGCCTGCTCGTACTCGCCGAAGGGCACGCCATTCTGCTCAAGGTAGAAGCGCGCCTGCGCCCGCGTGTTGAGTCGCTCGGTCAATTCCTCCAGCGGCGTGCGCCGGGTCACGATGACGATCTTGTCGATGTTCATGCTGCGCTCCCGTTTTCGCCCGCGTTTTGCCGGAGCGCCTGCTCCAGAATGTCGGCGGTGATGGTCAGGTTGCCGATTTTGTGCGCGTTGTTGGCGAAATCGCGGAAGGCCAGCGCCAGCATCAGGCGCGTGTCGAGCGTCTGGTAGGGCGCGAGCTGGATGCGGGCTGCGTCGGCGGCGAACTCGGCCTGCTCGCGGGCGTTGGTGCCTTCCAGCGCCACCAGATCGTGCCGGCGCTGCTCCAGATCCACGGCGGTGGAAAGCTCGTTCTGCTTGATTTTGCGCTCCTGCTCGACGGCCTCGGCGCGGCGGGCGTAGATCGCATGGTCGGCGCGCTGCTGCAGTGCTTCGCGGTATTCGGCTTCAAGGGCGCGGGTGACTTCGGGCGCGGCTTTGATCGAGGTGAAGAACAGGCCCATTGGCGCGACGCCCAGCGCCGCCAGGGTGGGGTCGCTTGCAAGCTGGGCCATAACGTTTTGCGCCAGCGGCTCCGCGCCGCGCAGGGCGTCTTCCAGGCCAAGCTGCTGCAGCGCGCTGCGGGTGTAGGTTTGCACCACGTTGATGATCCGCCCATTCAGCTTGGCCGGGTCGTCGGAGCGATAGGCGCGTGTGCGTGGGTTGATCGTGAAGTTGAGCAGTTGCGCCAGCGTACTTGGTTCGGCGATGCGATAGGTGATCTGGCCCTGTAGCGTGATCGGCTGGAAATTGCCGGTGCTGTCGTTCAAAGCAAATAAAGCGTCGATCGTGCCGGTGGGGATGAGCACCAGCGAGGTGGTCGGTTTCCAGTACCAGAAGGCCAGGCCGGTGCCCTGGCGACGCGGCGTGCCGCCGGCAAAGGCGATCACGTATTCGGTGGGCTCGGCTTTGAAGTATGCAAGTGGGAGCATGGGTTGCCTCTTTCGTATAGTGTTTATATGACACTAATTATAGTGAAGAATTGGCACTAAGTCAAGTCCTTTCTTTTCTCGCGCTCGTTCGATATCTCACAATCTCCACACGGCCCCTTAACAATCTCTGAAGACCGAGCTGCTATCATAGCGTCATTGAAACGATAGTTTCGGCCGGGCAATCGGCCCGCAATAATAGCGAGGTAGATTATGAAACCGAACAATACCGCCCGCCGCCAGCAGCTGGTCGCGAGCACCAAGGCCGCCGTTTCGGCCGCCGCCGTTGTTGCCGCAGTGGGCGGCTGGGTCGCCTTTGGCGCTCAGTCAAGCGACACCACCAGCGTGGCATCGGCCACGACCGGCGCAGCAGTGGCAAGCACCACTTCGAGCAGCGCGGCTGCCGCGAGCGTGCCAAGCACAACAACGACGACGAGCGCAAGCACGCCAAACACAAGCACGACCACGACGACGAGCGCCAGCACAACGACCACGACAAACACGCGCTCGCGCGGCGCCGTCGCGACCACCCGCTCGTCGAGCTAAAGGAGACGATCATGCGCACGCTTGAATTTCGCGCCATGGGCAGCCATATGCTCGCCGTGCTCGATCGCGATGACGAGGCAGCGGATGCGCAGCTCGCGGCGGTGCCGGCCTGGTTCGAGGAGTGGGAGCAGCAAATGAGCCGCTTCCGCCCCGACAGCGACCTGATGCGGCTGAATGCCGCCGGCCATGCCGAGCAGGTGCCCGATGCCCTTCTGAAGGTGGTGCGCGTGGCATTGCAGGCAGCGCGCGAAAGCGCCGGGCTGGTTCGCCCAACGGTGCTGGATGCGCTGGCGGCGGCAGGCTACGATCGTTCGTTCGATCAACTGCCCGCCGATGGCGCAAGCGTCGCAGCCTTGCCCGCGCCCGACTGGCGCGGTGTCGCGCCC
>LJCR01001288.1 GCA_001399705.1 Kouleothrix aurantiaca | reverse complement strand
CTGGCAATCTGGTCGCCCGCGCCGGCCGCGATTGCGCTGGGCGAGGGCGGCGCGAGCCTGAGCCGCTTTCGGCTCGACACGCCGGGCACAGTCGTGCCTGTGAGCATTGCGGGCATTCCAGCGAGCGAAACCCTGGCCGATATCGACAGCCGGCCGGCGACGGGCCAGCTCTTTGGCCTGGGCGTGAATGCCGGCGCAAACACCGCCACGCTCTACCGGCTCGACCCGCAAAGCGGCGCGGCGACGGCGGTGGGCAGCGCGGGCGCAATCGCCTTTGTGAACGCGGGCGGCGCGCCAGTCGACCTGCCGCCGGTGGCGAGCGGCTACGGCATCGACTTCGACCCGCAAGCCGACCGCGTGCGCGTGGTGACGGGCACAGGCCTGAATTTCCGCGTAAACCCAATCACCGGCGCGCCAGTCGACGGCGATGGCGGCGGCGCGGTGGGCAGCCAGATCGGCACCAACACCGACGGCGCGATCAACGGCCTGCCCGGCGGTAGCACCGGCGTGGCGGGCGCGGCCTACACCAACAACAGCGCTGGAACCAGCATCAAAACGCTGTACACCCTCGACGCCGCGAGCAACCGCCTGTTCATTCAGCAGCCGCCCAACGCCGGCACGCAAACCGGTGGCCTGCCCGTCACGCTCGGCGGCGCGGCGCTCGATTTCACCGCTGTGGGCGGCTTCGACATCCCGCCCGGCCCGAGCGCGGCGCCGGGCGGCGCGGCGGCAAGTGGCACAGCCTATGCCCTTCTGATGGTGAGCGGCGCGAGTGGCCTGTACCGCATTGACCTGGCGACGGGCGCGGCGAGCCTGCTTGGCGGCGTTGATGCAAACGACCCGCTGCAGGGCTTGGTTGTGTGGAGCGCGCCGCCCGCGCTGCGGCGCACCGCTGTGAGCACAATCGTGGGCGAAATGGGCGGCGCGCAGCCGCTGGCGATCACCATGAACGGCGGCGTTGGCGTGCTGGTGGAGATCGACCGCTGGCGCGCCGAGCGGCGATTGGCGCTGCGGCAGGTAGATGCGATCTGCGACGATCTGGAAGACGCCATGACACAGGCCGAAGAGGCGCGCGCCGCCGGTCGTGCCAAATCGATTGCGCTGATTGGCAACGCCGCCGAGCTGCTGCCCGAGCTGCTGCGCCGTGGCGTGCTGCCCGACGTAGTGACCGACCAGACCAGCGCGCACGATGTGCTGTATGGCTACATCCCGGCTGGCATGTCGCTGGAGCAGGCGACCGAGCTGCGTGAACGCGACCAGGCCGAGTACGAGCGCCAGGCCATGGCCTCGATGGCGCGGCATGTCGCGACCATGCTGGAATGGCAGCGGCGCGGCGCGGTCGTGTTCAACTACGGCAACAACCTGCGCCAGCGCGCCTTCGACTATGGCGTGAAGAACGCCTTCGACTACCCGGGATTTGTTCCAGCCTACATCCGCCCGCTGTTCTGCGAGGGCAAGGGCCCGTTCCGCTGGGTGGCGCTTTCCGGCGATCCCGAGGACCTCTACGCGACCGACCGGGCGGTGCTGGAGCTGTTCCCCGAGAACGAGCACCTGCGCCGCTGGCTCGACATGGCGCGCGAGCAGGTGGCCTTCCAGGGCTTGCCGGCGCGGATCTGCTGGCTGGGCTATGGCGAGCGGGCCCGCGCCGGGCTGCGCTTCAACGAGATGGTCGCGAATGGCGAGGTGAAAGCGCCAATTGTGATCGGGCGCGACCACCTCGACAGCGGGTCGGTTGCTTCGCCCAATCGCGAAACCGAGGGCATGCGCGACGGCTCGGACGCGATTGCCGACTGGCCGCTGCTGAACGCGCTGGTGAATGCCGTGGGCGGCGCGACCTGGGTGAGCCTGCATCACGGTGGCGGCGTTGGCATCGGCTACAGCATCCACGCCGGGCAGGTGATTGTCGCGGATGGCACGCCCGAGGCTGCGCGCCGCCTGGAGCGCGTGCTGACCACCGACCCGGGCATGGGG
>LJCR01001286.1 GCA_001399705.1 Kouleothrix aurantiaca | reverse complement strand
GAAGTTGAAGCCGTTGCGGTAGATCGAGAAGACCAGCGTGGGCGTGTTCGATGCGCCGTTCGCGCCGCGCGTCAGGATATACACATACTCAAAGGCCTGGAACGAATTGATCGTCGTGATAATCAGCTGGAAAAAGATGCTGGGCGTGATCAGCGGCACGGTGACGCGCCAGAACTGCTGCCAGCCGGTCGCGCCGTCGATGCTGGCGGCGTCGTAGTAATCGCGCGGGATGGCTTGCAGGCCAGCGAGAAAGATGATCATGCCGGTGCCGATTGCGCCCCAGATATTCACGATCACCACGGCGTAGAGCGCGTTCTGCGCGCCGAGCCAGTTCACGCCGCTGCCGCCCGCGCCTTCGATCAGCGCATTCAGCAGGCCGCGATCCCGCCCGTAGATCCAGCTCCACACCAGGCCCACCGCCACCGCCGACGAGACCGTGGGCAGGAAGAACAGCGTGCGGAACAGCGGCACGGCGCGCAGCCTGCGGTTGAGCAGCAGCGCCACCAGCAGCGAAATAACGACCGTGCCGGGCACGTACATTGCGCTAAACGCAAAGGTGACGCCCAATGCCTTGCGGAACAGTGTGTCGCTGAGCAGATTGGTGTAGTTGCTCAGCCCGGCCCAGCTTGGCGGCGCGATCAGATCCCACTTGAGAAAGCTGATCACGGTTGTCGCCAGCACCGAGCCGAGCGCGCCAAACAGCAACCCGACCAGCGTGGGCGCGAGGAGCACGAGCAGCCAAAGCCGCTCGCGCCCCAGTGGGTTAATGCCTGCCTGCATGCCGTCCCCCGCGCACGCTACTGATTCTTCGACAGTGCCTCGTCGGCCTGCGGCACAATTTCGTCAAGCGCCTCGTCAATAGTTTTCTCGCCATTCCAGGCCGGTATCAAACCGTCGCCCACCGCCGAGGCCCACTCGTCGTAGCCACGGAACGAGGGCTTGGCGCGCGCAAAGCCGAGCGAGTCGAGAAAGACCTGCTGGTTGATCGTCACGCTTTTCTGGTCGAGGAAGGTCGGGCTTTCGGCGATTGACTTCAGGATCGGCACGGCGAAGCCCAGCTCGGTCAGGCGCTTCTGGCCGGCTTCGCCCACTGCGTACTTCACAAATTCCCAGGCCGCGTCGGGGCTTTTGCTATCTTTCGACACCACAAAGCCGGCGCTGTTTACGCTGGTGGCGTGCGCGGCCGGGCCGGCGGGCATGGGCGCAACATCCCATTTGAATTCGAGCTTGGCGTAATCGGGCACGGCCCAGTGGCCGATCGTCGTCATGGCCGATACGCCGGCGGCAAACGGATCGCTGCCGTACTCGGCGCTGATCTCCGGGCCGGGCACCGATTTGTCGTCCCTGACCATGCCGTCGATATACTTCCAGGCGTCGCGGGCCGGGCCTTCGGCAAGCGTGGTTTTGGTGCGGTCGGCGTTGAGCACTTCGCCGCCATAGCCCCAGATCGCCTCGCTCCAGAACAGCTCCATGTCCCACAGGTCGGGCGAGAAGCCCCACTGGTCGATCTTGCCATCGCCGTTGCTGTCTTTGGTGAGCTTCTTGGCGGCGTCGCGCAGGTCGTTGAGCGTCCAGTTCGCGGTCGGGTAGGCCACGCCGGCAGCGTCGAACATGTCCTTGTTGTAAAACAGCACGATCGGCTGCAGGTCGCGCGGCAGGCCGAAGAAGCCATCGGGCCGGCGGTAGGTTTCGAGCGTGTTGGGGTACATGCCGTCGAGCAGGCCCGGCGATTTGTCGACGTAGGGCTGCAGGTTCAGCAGCACGCCGCGCCCGGCCCAGTCGGGGTAGAGCGGGCCGTCCATGGCGAAGACATCGGGCGGGGTGCCGCCGGCATACAGCGTCTTGAGCTTGTTCCAGTACGAATCCCAGTCGCTGACGTCGACCTTGACTTTGATCGCGGGGTGCGCCTGCTGGAAGTCGTCGACGATCTGCTGCCAGACGGCCAGCTCATCGGGCGAGCCCCACATCATGT
>LJCR01001287.1 GCA_001399705.1 Kouleothrix aurantiaca | reverse complement strand
GTGCAAAAAATAAGCGCGCGGCTTTCGCCACGCGCTTATTCGTTTGGAGCGGGAGACCGGGCTCGAACCGGCGACCTGCACCTTGGCAAGGTGCCGCTCTACCAACTGAGCCACTCCCGCATCGCCACGTCCGAGAGTATAGCATACTTCGCTGAAACATGCAAATCGGCGTATTTCGGCATTCTGATGCGATCCGTATCAAGGCGCGCTCGCGCTGGCAGAAATTTTTTTGCGCGTTGACGCAAGCCGGACGCTCGCATATACTGCACAGCACAAATCCCCCGCTTGCTATGAAAGGAACGTTGCATGACTACACCTATTCGTGTCACGGTTTGGAATGAGTTTCGCCACGAGAAGGATACCAAGCACCCCGCCAGCACCATCTACGCCAACGGCATCCATGCCGCGATTGCCGAGGGGTTGAGCGCTAACGAAGGTCTTACTGTGCGCACCGCCACCCTCGACGAGCCCGAGCACGGCTTGACCGAGGCAGTGCTGGCCGAGACGGATGTGTTGTTCTGGTGGGGCCACATGGCGCATGGCGAAGTGCAGGACGAGATCGTCAACCGTGTGCATGCGCGCGTGCTCGACGGCATGGGCCTGGTGGTGCTGCATTCCGGCCACTTCTCGAAAATCTTCAAGAAGCTGATGGGCACGACCTGCGACCTGAAGTGGCGCGAGGCCGACGACAACGAGCGCATCTGGGTGCTCGAGCCGGGCCACCCGATCGCCGCCGGCCTGGGCGAGACGATCGAGCTGGAAGAAGAAGAAATGTATGGCGAGCGCTTCGACATCCCTGCGCCCGAAACGCTGGTGTTTGTCAGCTGGTTCAAAGGCGGCGAGGTCTTCCGCAGCGGCTGCTGCTACACGCGCGGGCGCGGCAAGATCTTCTACTTCCGCCCGGGCCACGAAAGCTACCCAACCTATTTCAACCCCGAAATTCGCCTGGTGATGGCGAACGCCGCGCGCTGGGCCGCGCCAGTCGCTGGCCCCACGCCGGTGTTCGGCAACGCCAAGCCGCGCCAGAAATAGCTAGGCAGGGAGACAGGAAGATACGAGACACGAGCCAGCAGACATTGACCGTGAGATTGCCCGTCGTTGTCTTGCGTCTCGTGTCTCGTACCTGAGCTATCTGTACATCAACCGGTACACCATCCGTTACAGCACCAACAGAGATACCATGTACGCAGCACATGATTTCCGCAGCTGGATGCGGCACAGCCGTGCTGAGCAAGACCTGACCCAGGAAGCGCTGGCCGAGCGCGTTGGCTGCTCAGTCGAAACGATCCGCGCCTTTGAGGCCGAGCGCCGCCGCCCCTCGCGCGCAATGGCCGAGCGGCTTGCCGATGTTCTTTTGCTGCCATCGGAACAGCGCGCCGCTTTTCTGCGCCTCGCGCGGTCGTTTGCGGAGCACGCCCCTGCCACGCCACCCGCACCGCTGCCCGAAGCGCAGCTTGCCGCTGCGCCTCCGCCACCACTTCCCCGCCTCGCCGCCCCGCCAACAGCGTTTATTGGCCGCGATGCCGAGCTAGCTTCCGTCATAGAGCGTCTGCGCGACCCGGCGTGCCGCTTGCTAACAATCGTCGGGCCGGGCGGCATTGGCAAAACACGGCTGGCCGTGCAAGCCGCGCTTGCGTGGCAATCAGAAACGAACGGCGAGGCCGCCATGGTGCTGCTCGCGCAGGTCGGCGCGCTGGAGCATGTTGCGCCCGCCATCGCCGAGGCGCTGGGAATAGCGCTCCCGCCCCGCCTTGCGCCCGAGGCAGGGCTGCTGCACAAGCTGCGCGACCGCTCGTTTTTGCTCATTCTCGACAACATGGAGCACCTGCTGGATTCCGCGCCGCTGCTTTCGTCGATCATGCGCGACGCGCCGGGCGTGCGCCTGCTGGCGACATCGCGCGAGCGACTGCGATTGAGCAGCGAGTGGGTGTTTGAGCTGAAGGGTCTGAGCCTGCCCCGCCACGATACCCGC
>LJCR01001285.1 GCA_001399705.1 Kouleothrix aurantiaca | reverse complement strand
GTTTGTGATGGTTTCAGCAGCGTGCATAGGTGCGGCGAGCGCCATCAGGAAGGATTGTTGATTGCGCCCATAAACAAGATCGTGCCGCTGCGCTCGTCGCGAATGGCACAGAAGAAGGGCCGGTCGACGACCATCGAGAACGTTTTCTTGGGCGCGAACGAGGCGCGCATCATGCCGACGGATGTGACGGCGGCGGCCTCGGTGCCTTCTTCGTTCACTTCAACAAAGGTCTTGTGGCGCACTTCGTCGATGCGCAGGCGCTCGCCATCATCGACCATGGCCCCAAAATCGGCGCGCTGGTCGAACGCGATGCCCATGCCGAGCGATTTGAGCGCGTCGTTCAGCTTGGCCTCGTACTCGGCGCGGAAGCGCGGCAGCACCAGCCGGCCTTCAGTGGAGCTGAAATGGCTCATCCAGCTTTCCCAGCGCTTGCCGCTGAGGTGGTTCGTGAAATCTGCCAAATCGCCGCGTGGCAGGAAGATGTACATGCACACGCGACCGCCGCCGTAGGGCAATGCCACTGCCTGGAAGGCGCGATCTTCGAGGTAGCGGAAGCGCCCGCGCTGCGCCATCATTGGGTGCTGGACCTGCTGCCCGCCAGCCAGCGTGAACGGGCCATCCTGCGTGAGCTGGCGGTTGAATGGCTCGGTCCATTCGCCTTTGAAGTAGATCGCGTTCACCAGCATCAGCAGCGTGTCGCGATCGACCTGCTCGACAATGCGCTCGATCTTGCCATTGGTATGCTCTTCCACCCAGCCGTTGATGATGCGCGCAGCGGGCTGGTGCGCGAAATCGAGCGAGCGAATCGCGGCGTCGTAGCAGCGCTCAGTGGTGCGCGCGAAATCATCGTCGAGCCGCACATTCTCGCTGACCCACAGGGCATTCGCGACCGAGAGCTTGATATGGTCGTCGAGGCGGGCGAGCTGCTGCTGAAGCGCGGCGCTGGCCTGGTTCAGGTCGTCGGCGTCGGCGCCACCAAGATCGAGCACGTTTGCCAGGGCGCGCTGGGTTTCGCCGCGCGCGCCGCTATGGAGCATCGCCAGCGCCAGCGCAACACTGGCCGGCGACACAAACACATTTTCGCCCGCGCTGCGCTCGGCCAGCGTGGTGAACAGCCGACAGGCAAACGTGGCGCTGACGGCGGCAATTGGGCTGCTTTTGATCATACGGGCGCTCCTTGCCAGCGACCCGGCTGGCGAACTGGTTGGGAAAGGCGGCCCAGCAGGCCGCCCGTATGCAATATTGTAGCACAGCGCGTTCCGCCGTGCCGGGGTGGTGGGTACGGCAGATCTTTGCTGTGGCGCGCGGGGCTGAAGCCGCCGCGCTACCGAGCGGCGCCCGCTGAAGCGGGCTTGCCATATGCCTCATACCAAGTTCGGGTAAACACTTGCATTTTGTCATTCTGAACGGAGCGCCAGCGGAGTGAAGTATCTCCTATTCACGGTCACGAGAGATGCTTCGCGGAGTGTATCCTGAGCGTAGCCGAAGGGCTCAGCATGACAATTCAGAAGTAATCATCCGTATTTGGTATCACTCAAGCCCGCTTCAGCGGGCGTCGCTTCGGAGCCCGGTCGTTTACGGCCGGGCGATGCGTGAGACAATCATTGTGCAGAAAGTTCCGTTACACCCCGGGCGCTATTCCCATTCAATCGTGGATGGCGGCTTGCTCGAAATATCGTACACGACGCGATTGACGCCCGGCACTTCGTTGACGATCCGGCTGCTGACGCGGGCCAGCAGGTCTTCCGGCAGGCGCGCCCAGTCGGCGGTCATGTAGTCTTCGGTGGTGACGGCGCGCAGCGCAATGACGTCGGCGTAGGTGCGGCCATCGCCCATGACGCCGACGCTCTGGATGGGTAGCAGCACGGCGAACGCCTGCTGGGTGGCGCGATATAGGCCGGCGGCGCGCAGCTCGCCAATAAAGATCGCGTCGGCGCGGCGCAGCGTCTCGGCGCGCTCCCAGCTCACCGGCCCG
>LJCR01001284.1 GCA_001399705.1 Kouleothrix aurantiaca | reverse complement strand
GGTGATCACCGTCAGGTCGCGGCCGGCGCGCTTGATGTCGGCTTTGCCGATTGGCACGCGATAATCCTCAAACGGCACGTCGCCTTTGATCAGGCGGTAGCATTTTTTGTGCTCAAGAAACAGCACCGGGTCGGGATCTTCGATTGCGCTTTTCAGCAGGCCCTTGGCGTCGTAGGGCGTGGCGGGCGCGACGACCTTGAGGCCGGGCACGTGGCAGGAAAACGGCTCGATGCTTTGCGAGTGGTAGAGCGCGCCATGGATGCCGCCGCCGTACGGCGCGCGAATGACCATTGGTACGCTCCAGTCGCCATTCGAGCGGTAGCGGATGCGCGCGGCCTCCTGCACGATCTGGTTGAAGGCTGGCGCAATGAAATCGGCAAACTGAATCTCGGCCACCGGCAGGGTATCGTTCATGGCCGCGCCGATTGCCGCGCCAACGATCACACTCTCGGCCAGCGGCGAGTCGATAATGCGCTGGGCACCGTATTTGTCGTACAAGCCCTCGGTGACGCGGAAAACGCCGCCGCGCTTGCCCACATCCTCGCCAAACACGAAAATGCGCGGGTCGTTCGCCATCATCTCGTCGAGGCCCTGGCGAATTGACTCAAGCAGAGTTATTTCAGGCATATAGTTATTCTCAT
Organism: Kouleothrix aurantiaca; assembly: GCA_001399705.1. GTDB lineage: Bacteria > Chloroflexota > Chloroflexia > Chloroflexales > Roseiflexaceae > Kouleothrix > Kouleothrix aurantiaca. The sequence continues at coordinate 1,337 of LJCR01001284.1, read as the reverse complement.
TCTATAGAAACATACGTAGTAGCGTTTTAGCCTGCGGCAGCAAGGTATTTGATTCTTTTCCTGTGCAGTTTTTCGCGCCAGGCGCGGAAGACTGCACAAGTATGATAACAAGCCTTGATATACCGCCTGCTTTCTCACATCGCTGAGTAGGTGTGCATGTGATTGTCACGATTCGGCGTAGACGTGGCGCATCAGCGTGCTTGCCTCGGGCAGGGGTGCCTGCTCAGCAAAGGCCGTCGCGTCATCGACATCGTGCTTGATGCGGGCGCGCAGCTCCTGATCGGCCGGGTCGTCGAGCAGGCCCTGCCCGCGCAAATACTCGCGGAAGTGCGCGACCGGGTCGTGCGTGCGCAGGGTTTTCAGCTCGTCGGCGGGGCGGTAGGTGCGGTCGTTGTCGTCGCTGGAGTGCGGGGTCAGGCGCACGCAGTGGGCTTCAACCAGGGTCGGGCCTTCGCCGGCGCGGGCGCGCTCGACGGCGGTGCGCGTGACGTGGTAGGTGGCCAGCACGTCGGTGCCGTCGACCCTGATGCCAGGAATGCCATAGGCCGCGCCACGGTCGGCCACGCTCTTGACGGCCATCTGCTGGCTCATCGGCACCGAAATAGCGTAGTCGTTATTTTCACACTGGAAGATCACCGGTAGCTTGTGCACCGCCGCAAGGTTGATGCCCTCGTGAAAATCGCCCTGGCTGGTGGTGCCTTCGCCGAACGACACCCATGCAACCGCGTCGCCGCCGCGAATCTTTTCGGCCAGGCCAATGCCGGCGGCGTGCGCGATCTGTGTGCCCACCGGGCTGGATTGCGTGACGATCCTGCGGGCGCGGTGGCCGTAGTGCGCGGGCATCTGCCGCCCGCCGCTGGACGGGTCGGCGGCGCGGGCGAAGATCGCCAGCATCACCTCGCGCGGCGTCATGCCCATCACCAGCACGGTGCCGAGGCCACGGTAGTAGGGCAGGGTGAAATCTTTGTCGCGGGTGAGCGCAAACGCCGCGCCGACCTGCGCCGCCTCGTGGCCCTGGCAGGAAATCACAAACGGCGCTTTGCCGGAGCGGTTCAGCAGCCACATGCGCTCGTCGAGCGCGCGGGCCAGCACCATATAGCGATACATCTCCAGCAGGGTCGCTTCATCGACACTGTCGGGCGCGCTGGAGACAGCAAGCGCAGATCGATGGGGGGCTATCGTCATGTGAGTACTCCTTCGGACTCAGACAATAAAAAACGCCTCGATGGCGGCATCGCAGGCGTGAACGGCGGCGCGGCTGCACCGGCCTGTGGAGGCGGCGCGCCGGGCTGCCATCAGCGCTGATGGCACATCTTTGGATGGGGGTAGTGTACCAT
>LJCR01001282.1 GCA_001399705.1 Kouleothrix aurantiaca | reverse complement strand
ACAACGCTCCGGCCAACGCACTGTCGCTGGCTCACCACTGGCACGCCGACACGTTTGAATGCAACGCCGTGCCCGAGCATCCCCAGATCAGCCTCCATGCGGCCGGCGATATGCTGGTGCAAACCTTCGGCTCGCGGCAGGTGCTTTTCAACGAAGCGCCGAACGGCGCCGGGCAGGGCTTCTGGTACCAGCCGGGCTTCGCCATCTTCGCCGCACCAATGCTTGCGCAGGGGCAGGCAATTGGCGTGATTGCCCTGCAAGACCCCGACGCGAATACGCTCAGCGATCGCTCGCAGCAGGATTTCGTCATGTCGGTGGCCAGCCAGTCCGCCATCGCGCTTGAAAACACGCGCCTGTACAACGAGGTGCTCAGCTTCAACTCGGTGCTCGAGCAGCGCATTGCCGAGCGCACCAAGCAGCTGCAAATGGAGCGCGACACGCTGGAAACCGTCAATCAGATTGCAATCGAAACCAGCAGCACGCTCGACCACGCCTCGCTGATCGAGGCATCGCTCAACGCGCTCGCCAAGCTGGTGAATGTGCAGTATGGCTCGATTATGCTGGTTGAGCCCGAGCTTGATCAGCTTATCGACGGGGCGGTGCTCGGGCGCAGCAGCGATCGCGGCTTTACGCGCTTTCCAATTGGCGAGGGTATTGCTGGCTGGGTGGCGCAAAACAAACGCCCCGCCGTGATCGCTGACGTAACACACGATCCACGCTGGGTAACCCTGCCAGAAATGCCGGGCAGCACCCGCAAGGCGAGCGGCTCGCTGATTGCGGTGCCGCTGATTGCGCACCACCAGGTGCTCGGCGTGCTTCAGCTTTCGCACGAGGATGTGGGCTACTTCAATGATGACCACCTGCGTCTGCTCAGCGCCTCGGCCGGCCAGATCGCGATTGGCATCAACAACGCGCAGCTTTACACCGAGCTGGAAAAAGAGCTGATGCACCGCAGCGAGATGTTCCAGCGCCAGGAAGCCGAAGCCAGCCAGAGCCAGGCCATCCTGCAAAGCCTCTCGGATGGCGTGATTGTGTGCGGCGAAGATGGCTCGGTGCTGACGGCGAACATGGCCTGCGAGCGCATTCTGGAGCGCTCGATTGAGGAGCTGGTGATCTGGAACCTGCCCGAGCTGCTGCGCCGCCTGCTGGGCCGCCGCGCCGACGAGGTGCCGGTTGAGGATCTGCTGGCGAACCCAATCGACAAGCAGCGTCAGCCGCGCTCGTTCGCTACGGTGTTCCAGATGGGCACGCGCACCGTGAGCGTGACGCTCGGGCCGGTGCTGAACAGCAAGGAGTCGCTGATCGGCGTGGTGGCGCTGTTCCGCGATACAACGCGCGAAGTCGAGTCGGATCGGCTGAAAACCGAGTTTATCGGCACGGTTTCGCACGAGCTGCGCACGCCAATGACGTCGATCAAGGGCTTTACGCAACTGCTCTCGATGGGCAGCCTTGGCCCAGTGAATGACACGCAAAAGGAATTCCTGCAGATCATTCAGTCCAACGCCGAGCGCATGATCTCGATCATCAACGACCTGCTCGACATCACCAAGATCGAAACCGGCAGCGTCGAGATCGACCTGCGCCCGCTGCACCTGGCCGAAGCGATCAGCACGGTGATGCTTGACCTGCAGACAGCCATGCAGGCGCGCGATCTCGAGCTTTCGATCAGCATCCCGCCCGGCCTGCCGCTGGTGCTGGCCGATGGGCGACGGCTCAACCAGATCCTGGGGAACGTGCTTTCCAACGCGGTGAAGTACACGCCACGCGGCGGCCAGATCGTGCTTGACGCGCGCGAGATAGGCATCGACGCGATTCCCGCGCATTTGCACGAGGGTTTGAAGCCCAAGGCGCGCTATGCGCTGGTGGAAGTGCGCGACACGGGCGTGGGCATTGCGCCCGAAGAGCTGGAGCGTATTTTCGAGCGCTTCTACCGCACCGAGAACCGCTTAAAGTCGAGGCGGGCGGCACAGGGCTGGGG
>LJCR01001283.1 GCA_001399705.1 Kouleothrix aurantiaca | reverse complement strand
GGTGAAACACAATCGGCGCCGGCTACACGCTCGTGTATGACCCGGCGCCGATTGTGTTTCACCAGCACCTGGCGGATCTCGACGTTGTGGTCATGCGGCTTGGCCAGTATCAGGAATCATTCTGGGCATTTATGACCAAAGCGGCCCTTTCCGACAGAGCATATACATGGCCAATCGTGCGCCATATGCTGTACTGGTATGTTCGCAAAACGGTGCGCGGCCTTGGTGCAGTGGCAAAAAAGCGCGACCGGCCCCTGGCGCTTGTTTTGAGTGAAGCGCGTGGAGCGCTGCGCGGCCCATTCGCCCTGCTGCGCTCGCACCGCTGGCTCAAAACCGAACAGCAGCGCAGACTTGGCGATGTCGCGCAGGACCCGAGCCATATTCACGTTCTCTAGGCAGTCACTCAGGTTTACGTATCTGGAGCAGACCTATGCAAACATCAACGGGCCGTTTGCGCACCGCCCGCGCCCGAGTGCCTGGCAGCCAAAGCCCGCAAATACGGCGTTGGATGCACAACTTCGACTTGCTGCGCCATCTGGTTTGGCGCGATTTCAGTTTGCGCTACAAGCGCTCGGTGCTCGGCATTTTCTGGTCGCTGGTGCTGCCACTGGCCCAACTGTTGGTGCTGGTGTTCCTGTTCCAGTCGGTGGTGCCGCTCAGCATCGACGCCTACCCGGTGTTCGTGTTCACCGCGCTGATGCCGTGGTCGTGGTTCAGCAGCAGCGTTGGCTCGGCCTGCACCCTTTTTATGAGCAACCGCGATCTGGTGCGGCGGCCCGATTTTTCGCCGCTGCTGCTCATGCTCGTCAACACACTTTCGAATCTGCTCACCTACCTGATCGCGCTGCCGCTGGTGCTGGGAATGCTCTGGTGGTACGGCATCGCGCTCACGCCGGCGCTGCTGCTTCTGCCGGCGCTGCTTGTGATCCAATCGGTGCTGATCATGGGCCTGAGCATGATCGTCGCGACGCTGAATGTGTTTTACCGGGATGTGCAGCATATTGTCAGCCTGGTGCTTACGCTGCTGTTTTACCTGACGCCGGTTTTCTACCGCTCGCAGTCGGTGGCAAATGGCTACCACCTGATGTACACGCTCAGCCCGTTTGCCGTGCTGATTCAGTGCTACCGCGCGATCTTCTTCTATGGCGTGCTGCCGGGCTGGCTGCCGCTGGCGTTTGTGAGTGCCTGCGGGCTGCTGTTGTGCGCAATTGGCTCACTGATCTACAGCTGGCGCGCGCACGAAATCATCGATCTTTTGTAGCAGAGGATGCGATATGTCGGCTGTTCTTGTTGCGCAATCTGTTTCAAAATCCTACCAGCGCTTTCGCAACCGCCCCGTCACCATGAAAGAGTCGGCGGTGCGCTGGCTAAACCGGCGCGGCGATGCAGGCTCGTTGCACTGGGCGCTGCGCGATGTCTCGTTTTCGGTGGCGCGCGGCAGCTCGCTTGGCATTGTCGGGCATAACGGCGCGGGCAAAAGCACGCTGCTGCGCCTGCTGTGCGGGCTGAGCCGGCCGAGCAGCGGGCGGATCTTCCACTCGGGCCATGTCAGCGGCCTGCTCGACCTCGGCAGCGGCTTCCACCCCGACCTGACCGGCCGCGAGAATATTCACACCGGCGCGCTGCTCAGCGGCATGACGGCCCGCGAGGCGCGTGAGTGCGAAGCCGAGATCATTGAGTTCGCCGAGCTGGAAGAATTCATCGACCAGCCGATCCGCACCTACTCCAGCGGAATGTACCTGCGCTTGGCATTTGCCACGGCCATGCAGTTCAACCCGGCTGTGCTGGTGATCGACGAGATTCTTGCGGTGGGCGATATTCGCTTCCAGCAGAAGTGCCTGAACCGCCTCGAGCATTTCCGCACCATGGGCAAAACGCTGATCCTGACTTCGCACTCGGTCGAGCAGATTCGCTCGCTGTGCGACGAGGTGCTGGTGCTCGACGAAGGCCGCGTGGTGATGCAGGGCGAGACCGATAT
>LJCR01001281.1 GCA_001399705.1 Kouleothrix aurantiaca | reverse complement strand
CCGCGCTCGATCTGTACGCCAGCCGCACTTTCATGCTCGCACAGCCCGGCGAAGCAACACTCCGCCAGATTGGCGGTCTGTTCGGCAGCACGGCGGCGCGCCCGGCCCCCGCGCTTGGCGAACACAGCGACGAAGCACTCGGCGCGCTTGGCCTCACCGCCGCCGAAATCGTCGGCCTGCGCGTTACCGGCGTCATCTAGCGCCTCCGCGCTTTCGAGCCACGGAATAGCCGCGCTCCCGATCTTCCCCGCTCTTTTCTGGCTACGAAGCCCAATCGTTAATCCACTTTTGTTTACAAATCGCTATAAACGATCGTGACTGCCAGCCAGCGGTATCGGTACAATTCTACGACATCACTATACGTATAAGGTTCGACCACGATGAGTCACGTTCGTAGCTGGCTACAAGCACTGCCTTCTTTTTCCGACCCGATCAAGCAGAAGCAAGCCCCGCTGGTGCAGGGCATGCTGCTCTGCCTTATTCTTCTTTCGCTGATCGGCATTCCGCTGAACCTCATGACGCAGTTTGCGACGCCAGGCGCAAAGCTGTTCACGATTGCGATTACATTCCTGATGCTGGCAGTGTATGTGTGCAGCTTTTTTGCGCTGCGACGCGGGCAATTTAGCTTTACCATCGCGCTGATCTCGTTCAGTTTATCGATCTGCACTGGCTTGCTGCTGGTGCCGCGCGGGCTGAACAGCTCGTGGATCACGATTTTTCTGTTCACCTACCCGATCACCTTTGCTGGTTTGCTTGCGCCGCGCATTATAGTCTGGGCGACCAGCATTTCAACCGTGCTGATCATTACACTGATAGGCCTGCTTGGTTCGGCCACCCCGAATTTGGTGGGCTACGATGCGCCCGGCGCGGCATTTAGCGCAGAAATTGTGTATTCCTACGCCATTCTCGCGCTGATACTGACGGCCTGCTTCGATCAGTTTGGCAGTGCATTGCGCCAGGCAGTGGTTGTGGGCCGCCAGCGCGAGCTGGAGCTGGAAAGTGTGCGCGCCTATCAGGAAACGCTGATCGCCGACCGCACCAACGAGCTGCGTACCGCGCTTGCAGCCGTCGAGCACCGTGAGCAGGAGCTTTCGCGCACGCTGGCCGAATTACACAAAAGCCAGGAGGTGGTTCGCGAGCTGAGCGCCCCGGTGATGCCGGTGCTGCCGGGCGTGCTGGTCGCACCAATGGTTGGTGTCATCGACACCGAGCGCGCCGAAGCGTTGACGCACAACACCCTGCGCGCGGTCGAGAACGAGCGCGCCGGGCATGTCATCTTCGACATCACTGGCGTGCCGGTGGTGGACACGCACGTCGCGCAGGTGCTGATCCAGACGGCCAGCGCGGCGCGCTTGCTTGGCGCCGAGGTACTGCTGGTTGGCGTGCGGCCCGAGGTTGCGCAAACCATGGTATCGCTCGGCATCGACCTGCAGGGCTTTGCCACCTACGCCAACCTGCGCAGCGCTGTGGCGACGTTGCTGCGCGAGCATGGCTGGGCACGCGCAATCGAAAAATAAATCAAGCTACAGAGAACACTGAGGCCACTGAGTTATGCTCAGTGGCCTCGGCATTTTTAGCTCACATTCACGCGAACAGCCTGCTTCATTCCGCCCAGGCGCTGGCCGTGCCAAGTTGCGCCTTTTGCTCATCAGAAAGGGTGAGGCCGAGCGCGCCAAGGCTGCCTGCCAGCTGCTCGGGTGTGTTCGCGCCAACAATTGGCGCGGCGACGGCGGGCTGGGCGAGCAGCCATGCCAGCGCGATCTGCGCGGGCGGCGCGCCGTGCTCGCCTGCCACTGCCATCAGCGCATCAATAATTGCCCAGCCGCGCTCGTTGAAGTAGCGCTTGGCCACGCCATCGGCACGCTGGCTGGCCGGCGTCTCGGCTCCCCGGCGGTACTTGCCGGTTAGGAAACCACCAGCCAGCGGGCTATAGGGAATCGCGCCGATGCCTTGATCCGCGCACAGTTCGCGCAGCTCGCGC